>JAZGCP010000208.1:0-18328 GCA_036477035.1 Acidimicrobiia bacterium
GTGTTTGCTACCGAGGGGTGCACCGGGTGGCGGTTCGTGGTTGAGGAACTGCGACACGCTGGGATTGAGGCGCATCTAGCGGAACCGGCCGATACCGCCACGTTGCGGGGTCGCAAGAAACGGGCCAAGACGGATCGGGCCGACGCCCGCCACCTCCGTCGGTTGCTGGTAGAGGATCGGCTACCCGAGTCGTGGATCCCGCCCGGGCATGTGCTCGAGGTGCGCACCAAGGCACGGGCCTATCTGGCGTTGATGGATCATCGGCGGGCCTGGCAGCAGCGTATCCAGGCCCAGTTGTTCCACCAGGGCGTGGAGAAACGGCGAGGGTTGCTCACCGTTGCAGGACGCGCCCATCTTGAGGGTGCCGAGCTGTCTGCGGCGGGACGCCAGTTGGTGGAGGTGGCGCTGCGAATCATCGATGCCCTCGGGGTCGAAGCCGACCTGCTGCGGGCCGAACTCAAAGCCTTCGCTCGCCGCCAGGCGGGATGCCGAGCCTTGGTCGACGAGATCTACGGTGTCGGTGAGCTCACCGCGGCGATCATCTGGGCCGAGATGGGCGACACCCGCCGGTTCTCCTCGTCGAACCAGGCGGTGCGTCACACCGGGCTCGATATCACCGTGCGGTCCTCCGACGGGAAACGCTCCCCCGGGCGCCTCTCTCGGCAAGGGCCGGCAGCGTTACGGTGGGCGCTGTTCGAAGCGGCCCTCGCCGCCACCCGCGAGTCCTCCCCCGACCACGCCTACCACCTCGAGGTCACCGAGCGTCTCGGAGCGAAACGGGCCTACTTGTCGGTGGCCCGCAAGCTGGCCCGCAGGATCCACCACATCTTGCGCGGACTCGGCGACGCCGCTTTCGAAGAGGTCACCTGACCGATGCCGTGGCGCGCCCAGACCCAAACTCACCTGATGTCGTGCAGCCAGCTCCCAAAACCCCATGTCACCCCGGACCTTGGGCCGGTGATCCTGGACAGATCGAGCGGCTGCACCGCTTACAGCGGGACATACCCCATCCATCATCACGTCGCCGAGCCCGACCGGTTCGAGCACCCAGATAAGGCAGGGCACCCGCGCGCCACACCCATCGGAACCAACCAAGGAAAATCCCAATGACGTGACCAACCCTCGACGCTGACCAAAAAGCCGACCCGTCGGCGCGCTGGTCGCGCTCCAACAACGACTTGCACCCGGGGATCCCTCACAGATAAGGGGTGTTGAGGGGCCGCAGATCCAGCCCGCCGCTATGTGCCGTTATGGGCGGGCGAGGGCAGCGATTAATCGTGTGGCTGCCAGACTTAGGTCCATCCGAAAGTGGGCACAGGAGGGAGAGGTCAGGAGACCTGGTTGACCGCCAAGACAAAGAGAAGCCTCCGGCCTCTTCTGATCCTCGCAGTGGCGCTGATCGTAAGCGCCTGCGACGCGGCAACAACCGACACAGTTACTACTCCCCCGTCCACGACCGCGACGACCACAGTCGAGGTCTCGACCTCAGCGACTCAGGTGCCGACGACCTCGACAAGCACCACAACCTCGACGACCACCGGTTCCGAGCAGATCGTTGAACCGCCATCCGGTGAGTGGCTGAGGACCAACCCAGACCTCGGGGGGCTGATTGTCGATACCCGTGACATGATCTGGGACGGCGAAGCGTTCTACCTGTTGACCCGGATCGGGTTCGGCGATGTCATCATCTGGCAGTCCAGCGACGGTATCGAGTGGACCGAGCATTCCCAAATCGGAACTGCTGGCACCTTGGACGGCCCCGGAGAACTCGTGTCCGTGGCTGGGCACCTCATCGCGGCAGGACATAGGGACGGTGTGGCAACCGTCTGGATTGACGAAGGCACCACACCGTGGCGCGAGGTGGAGGTCGGGCAGGGAGCAATCCGCAGCCTCGTCAACTTCAAAGGAACCTATGTCGCACTAGGCACTTCAGCAGTCCACGAGTTTGCTTCCGGTGCGCCGCCGCCGCCGCCTCCTCGCCATGCGGTCATCTGGACCTCGTGGGACGCCGAGACCTGGACCCAGGTGGCCGGAGCCGAGATGTTCGGTGACGACTCATACGCTGTTGGCCTCTTGGAGGGTCCTGCCGGGCTGCTGACCATCGGCTTCGACCGCCTCGCCCCATCGGACATGCGTGCGGTCATGGTTGTGACGAGCACGAACGGCACGGAGTGGACCTCGCACGAGCCTGTGGGACTCGACTTAGCGCAGGCTGACGGACTCACAGGCGGACCCGACGGATACGCCGTCCGCGGAGGGGCGTCACCAATCCTTCGGTCAGTCGACGGCATCCACTGGAACCCGCTGCTCTTTGACCAGTCGCTGGTTCCGGAAGGAGCCTTCCGGGCCTTCGCCTATCCAGGGCGTATGGCGTCGTTCCAGGGTCAACTCGTTACCGCGGGGGGCGTCCGGGTCAAACCTGAGGGTTCTGAGGGCAACTTCATGCTGCCGAGGGTGTGGATTCACCTCGGCCAAGGCGTGTGGGCGGACCTGGGAGCCGGAGAGTGGTTCGACAGACCGGGCGTCACCTATGAGATGGTCGCAGGCGACGACCGGCTCGTGGTCCACGGTGAGACCGAAGGCGAAGACGATGACTGGGCACTCTTCACATTCGTACCCGACGAAAGCGAGGAGTAACCGCGATGCTGAAGGGACTCGCACTACTGGCTGTGCTCGCCGTGGTGAGCGTCGCCTGTTCATCGACAGACGAATCGTTCAACCTTCCTCCCTCTGAGACTGCCGCCACGACTCCGCCTCACGAGGTCGTGACCACAACTACGACACAAGCCACAGCCACAGCACCAAACCTTGGCACTTCGAGCGTGGTGGAGTGGGAGTTCAACGGCACTGTGATCGACGACGGTCAACCGGTGCTGTGCGCCGGTGATGTGATGACCTCGCTGCCGCCGCAGTGTGTCGGAGTCCCCGTGATAGGCCTCGACTGGTCGGCGGTCGACTGGGTTGAGACGGCTGGCGGAGTGCGGTGGGCGACCATGCGCCTCGCAGGAACCTTCGACGGTGAGCGGTTCGAACTCACCCGCCCACCCGAACCCCCTGTCGTGGGCGACGAGACCCCATTCTCGGTCCCGCTCCCTTGCGAAGAACCAAACGGCGGCTGGCAGATCATCAACGCAGCGACAGCCGACAACGACTCCCCGGCAGTCGTGTATGCCCAGGCGCAGCCGGAGTTCATGGGCAACTGGGTGTATCGCTTGCCTGTCGACGCCGCCGTGTACTCGGTCAAGGTCTTCACCTTCACCGGCAACCTTGCCGAGCATGAGGCTCGACTGCGAGAAATCTACGGCGGCGCCCTCTGTGTCAGCCTCGCCCATCGGTCGCTGGCCGAACTCGAAGCCATCCGCAGCAGGGTCAAAGAAGTGATTGTCAGCCCAGAAGCCGAGGACGCTGGCATCTACCTCGCCAACGGCGAGTTTGGCGACACGATCGATGTCATCTCGGGCACGATCGAGTTCTATGTGTTTGCCGCCGAGGCGGGAGCACAGGGCTGGCTGGAATGGCAGTTCGGTGAAGGTGTCGTCAACCTCCACAGCCTTCTTCAACGGCTCGGCCAGCCCCAGGGAATGGGGGAATCGTGAGCAGACCGAACCGAGTCTTGGTGGCGGTAATCGTTGGGGCAGTGACGGTGCTGGTCCTCGGGTTGGCGCTGGTCCTGCGACAGCCCGAACCAGCCGGAGGATCAGCACGCGACCAAGGCCCGGCGACAACGCAACCCGAGTCCCAGCCGACGACGACTGGTCCGTCAACTCCGCTGAGCGCAGACACTGAGCCTGACGTGGCCGGTTCTGCAATCACGGTGTCGCTGCCTCACCTGCTCCTCGATGCCGAGGGGTGGACCATCGGCTGGCACGAAGAGCGCTCAGAGGCGTCACTCCCCGGGGGCCCGACCCGCGTGGTCGTGTATCGACTTGGCGGCGACGACCTCGGCGAAGCCACATTGGTCGCGTACGTCTTCGAACGAACCGATACGGTCGGATGGAGCGCTGGCAGTGGCTCGGAACGCATAGAACTCGACGGGCGCACCGTTTCTATCGTCGCCAGCACGATCCTTCCCGGGGGCTGGGCGGCTTCTGTCGAGTTTGACAACGGGGCTCTGCTCATCGTCGAGGGATACGGCATGGACCACGACACCTTCTCGCAAGCAGCGTCCTTTGCAATGCTCTCGCACGACGGTGAGCCGTCGATCAGGCCACCGGATGGGTACGAACTCATATCGACGTCGCCCACGACGACCGGAGTCGCGGCCCACCGCGCAACCCAATACCGAGGGCCGGACGCAGAATCGTTCGCCCAAGTCCGGATCTGGCTAGGTACCCGCGGTGATGTCGAACTGCAAGTAGCGAACCGCGTATTGGAGGGACACTCCACTCGTCCGGTCTCCGTGGCGGGAGTGGACGCCGTGGCCACCAACCACTCTGAGCAAGGCTTCGGGAGTCGTTTCTTCATTGTCGGCGGCACCGACCGGTATGTAATCGAGATCGACCTCCAAACCTCGACTCCCGGCTTCACCGACACGGACCTGGACGCCCTCCTGGCGAGCATCTCCGTAGTGGACCGAGCAACTTTCGAGTCGCGTCTCGCCGATGACCACGTGACGCTGGACAAGTCAGCCGCCATCGTCGCGTCGATACTCGCCGACATCCCATTGCCACCTGGGTTCGACACTTCGGCGCTCCAGCCGACCGGAGACCCGTTGTACGTTGGCGCACAGGTTGTCGGTGCCGTGACCTGCGCCTGGATCGAAGAGTGGATCCAAGCCACAGAGAACGCCGACACGGGCGCCGCCGAAGGGGCGGTTCAGGCGATGGGCACCTCACGCTCTTGGGCCGTGTTGCTGGACATCCATCCCCTCCTACCTGGGTTCCCGGAAGCCGTCTGGCAATACGCCGACGCCATGGCGGGCGATGGCAACGTCACCGATGACACCACCCGTCCCATCAAGGACGCCTACCAAGAAGCCTTCTGCCCCCGCGTAACGGGAAACGACGAGTCGGAGTAGTCCCCACGTTCGGCTCGGCTACGAGGCCGGACTACACGCCGACCCGAATCTGGAAAGGAGTGGCGGGCATGTTTCGACAGGGGTGCTGACGGGCTTCAGCCCCTCGTCTGAACCGCGATCGGCCGCGGTGCAATCGCGCCGGTTGAGCCTGCGCGCGGCTCCCTAGGGGATCGTCACGGCGGGTGCAGTCGGAGAGTTTTCCACCAACGCCAACCATTCAGCCTGGGTGAGTTGAACAATCCCTGCCGCTATTGAGACCACGTCGTCCACGGTGAGGGGGGTGCTCCCCGGGAACACGTCGATCCCCGCTGCCGAGCCGTCGGCGCCGACCAGCCACATGACCCTGAAGCTCCCCTGCTCCTCGACGATCCGGGCTCTCTGGCCCATCACCGCCGTCATGCCGTGGTCGATGACATCTGGGGGCGCTGCGGGCGGTCCGAGGTCACTGGCGTTGGTCGGGATCTCCTGGAAAGAACAGCGAGTAGATGCAGGAAGGACATTGACGTTGACCCTCCTGACGCCGAGGAGTGTCGACGAGGGGGCGTCGTCGTAGGTGTAAACCGCCTGGCGGGTTGTGCCCGGCATCGGGTCCACTTGATCCGAGCACCATGTCTGGGCCTCTCCAGCTTGTACGAACTCCCATCCCGGGAGGTCAAGCCCCAGGTACGGGAGGCTGCCCGCAGTCGCGGTGCCGGGTTCGGCGATCGGGGGAAGGCTCAACCGATCGACGTAGCTGTAGTAACAGAGGTTGTAAATGGCATCTTCGGCAGCCTGTTCGTCGATACCTTCGCTGGAGTTGTACCCGGACGACCAGCCTCCGTCGTCGCGGACAGACCACGTGACGCCGGTCAACCCGTGGCCCTTCATGCAGGCCGCCATCGCGTCGACCGCCTGCTCGAACTCGACCCGGCTGACATCGCCGTCGGCGAGGATGGCGTCCTGGAGGTCGACCCCCGCCTGCTCCAAATCGCTTGGGACAGCGATCGTGGTGACGACGACCCCGCTGTCTTCGCTGTTGTTGGCGACAGTGGTGGAGGAGGATTGTGTAGCCGGTATCGCGGTCGTCGGTGTCAGATCGGTTGTCGGGCCTACCAGCAACAAGACGACAACGGCCGCGACGGCAGCCGCCACAACTGCGACGCCGATGGACAGGCGCCGAGACCGACGGGCAGAACCTTTGATCCGATCGAGATGGGGAGGTTGTGCTTCCTGCACGGTCTGGCGAGCGGCGTCGACATGGAGCCGCAACAAGGTGTCGAGTTTCATGATCCCTCCTGAACTCCCAGCACACTGGCGAGGCTCCTGCGTCCTCTCGCGAGGTGAACTCGGGCTGTTGACTCCTTACATCCAAGGATCTGTGCGGCGTCTTGGATCGAGAGATCTTCGAGGTAGACCAGGGCGACCGTCTGCGCTTGACGGCGGGGAAGTCGTCTCACTTCCTCCCAGAAGTGAGCAGTGTCAGCTGGCATTTCGGTGGCTCCGGCCTCGCGACGGGGTCCCAGTCGAGTGAACGCCCTCACTTCGGCGTAGCGGCGACGGAACCAGGATCGGGCGTGGTTGGAAACCACGGACCGGACCCATCCGTCTGGATTGTCGATCCGATCCCATACCCGAAAGGCGGCCAAGAACGCTTCCTGGGTCAACTCCTCAGCCAGCGATGGACTCCCAGTCAGCACGTGCGCCAACCCCAGAACTCGCCGATACTCCCGGAGGTAGAACCGTTCGAACGGCTCGCGGCCTCCTACTACCGGTACTTCGGCGGTCACGGTTCGGGGCTCCCCGGTCATTGCTCTCAAGAAGTATGTCGCATGAGGAGGAAAGATCGTTTACTCCGAATGCCTAAAGCTGCTTGCCCTCAACGGCCCAAGGTGACACTGAAGGGGATCGACCCGGTGGCGAAGTCCGGACAGGGGTGCTGAGGGTCCGATGCTGCGCCATAGGCATCAAGGTGTCGGTGACCACGTCGCAAAGGTGTCGAAGGCGGGGTTGTTGGTGAGGCGGATGACGTTGGAACCATCAGCGTCCATCACATAGATCTCAGAGTTGCCGTCCCGATCCGAGGTGAAGGCGATGCGGCTCCCATCCGACGACCAGGCCGGGTCCCGGTCGAAGGCGGGGTTGTTGGTGAGGCGGATGACGTTGGAGCCATCGGCGCCCATCACATAGATCCCATCGTTGCCGTCACGGTCCGAGCTGAAGGCGATGCGGCTCCCATCCGGCAACCACACCGGGAAGAGGTCGGGGGTGGGGTTGTTGGTGAGGCGGATGACGTTGGAGCCATCAACGTCCATCACATAGATCTCAACGTTGCCGTCCCGATCCGAGGTGAAGGCGATCCTCCCCGTGTCATCGCCACAGGCAGCAGCCACCATTGCCAACAGCAGGCCACCGCTCACCAGACGAAACATCAGGCCACCGCGGTGTAAGGCTCGCATTGGGTCCAGGGGTTCGATGCCCCCCCTTGCCCAGGTAGCCACGATTCGCATAGGTGCCATCGCATCCTAGGCGTCCACCCGAATCTGGAAAGAAGTGGCGGGCATGTCTCGACAAGGGTGCTGAGGCGCCGAGTACCGGACCTTTCGGCCCTGGGGTGGTTCCGGTTGAATTAGTACCGTCAGTCTTGTGAGGCATCTCGCGCAGGTCCTGCTGGTTCTGCTGGTGCTGTTAGCCGCCTGCGGCGAGCGGGAGGCCGTCCCGCCCGGTGGGGCACGCACCTACTTCGAGGCGCTCGATCTGAGCACACCGTCTGCGGCGGCGGAGACATTCCTCGATGCCTTCGCACGAGATGACTTCATGACCGTCTGGCTGGCGTTACACCCCAACGCCCAGAAACTGATTCAGTTGGAGCTCGATCTCCTGCAGCGTCGCGTGGTCGTAGACCACCCGATCCCCCATGCTGAGTACGAGGAGATCTACGAGTCGTTCCCCCCTGAGTCGATCGGCACTTGGTACCTCTTTGATGCGCTGATGCTCGTTGCCGACGAGTACGACGCCTTCATCATCGATCTGAGCGGTCCCGTTCGGGTTACCGACGAGACGGTCGATGGTGACGAAGCGGAGCTGTCTGCCGAAGCCGCCGGCATCGAGGGCACCGTGACCTTGCGCATGGCGAAGTCGTTCAAGGGGAGCTGGCGGGTCCGGGAGATAACGATGGGTGACGAAGGCGAGCCAGCAGTGGTGTGGCCTAGGCCTGGGCTCTGATTCTGGTGCCCGATGACGGGTGGATGGCGGGTCCCCTCAGCTGCCTTGACGTCTGCAGACTGCGTGATCCGGCATGGATGCTCAATGTGGCTCACTGGAGATGGAGCAAGTGGGTTGAGAAGGCAAATCCAGTGAAGTCCTGACAGGGGTGCTTGAGGGTTCGATGACCTCCCCGTGGCCTCCGCCACTGCTCGTAAATGATGCTTCTATGGCTGTCAAGGGGTGTGTTCGAGGAGTTTGTAGACGCGGCGGGCGATGTGTCGTTTGAGGCAGCGGCGGATGTCGCGGGTGGTTTTGCCTTCGGCGAGACGGCGGGTGGCGTAGGCCTGTGTTTCGGGGTGGCAGCTGAGCCGGGACAGGGTGATGGTGTGCAGGGCGCGGTTGAGTTGGCGGTCGCCGCCGCGGTTGAGCCGGTGGCGAGTGGTTTGGCCTGACGATGCCGGGATGGGGGCGACACCGGCGAGAGCGGCGAAGGCGGCGTCGTTGCGGATCCGGCCGTGGTGGGACCAAGCGAGGTAGATGGCGGCGGCGCTGATCGGTCCGATGCCTGGTTCTGCGAGCAGGTGGGGCACCTGTTGGGTGAGGATCCGTTCGAGTTCGGTCTCGAGTTCGGCTGCTTCTTTCTCACACACCAGTGCTCGGCGGGCGCAGGCCCGCATCGCTCGCACGGTTGCCTGGTCCTCGATCGGCTGGTCGGCGCTGAGGCGGAGCCGTGCCGCTTGCCGAGTGAGCTGGAGCGTGGTGAGTCCACCGAGACGAGACCGGAGCCGCCCTGGGGCCGTGACCACCAGCGCCTGGAGATGGTTGAGGGCCTTGGTTCGGGCCACCACCGCACCGTTGCGGGTGGCCAACAACACCCGCACCGCTTCACGTTCCCCACCACGGCGGGGCTCGATCAGATCCTTGGCTGCCAACACTTCACGGGCGGCTCGGACTGCGTCGATGGTGTCGGATTTGGCGCCGTTACGCCGCGCCGGACGGCCGGGCCGTTCCACTTCTAAGACCCATTCACCGGCATTCTGGAGGAACCCGGTGAGTCCAGCCCCATAGCTGCCGGTTCCTTCCACACCCCACACTCGTGTCCCACCATGTGCTGCCATCCGGCCCAGCACCTCGCGATATCCCGTCGGATCCGCCGCGAACTCAAACGTCTCGCCCACCCCGCCAAGGCGATCGACGACCGCAGCGGTATGGGTCTGCTTGTGAGTATCGACTCCGATCACGAACTCGACACCATCTGCCAACATTGTCACGGTGACTCCTTCCAAAGGACAACCAGTTGTCGGTGTCGGTCTGGAAGACCCGTGTGGCAAGACTGTGATGAGTCACACCGCTTCGCGGTGGACAGGCTTCTCATGAGGCCAACCCACGGCCACCAGACCGGTGCCGGCAGCAACGGGCGGACAGATCATTTCCAAGGCATCCCCAACAGGAGCCGGTCATCAGAAGAGTCACGTCCGACGCCGCCAGCCACCAGCCTGCCGATCAGCCAACCCAACCGGCGAACCTGATCCTCACAGTCATCAGAGCTTCGGGCTCATGAGGCGAGATACCATTGCCTAGAACTCGCTTCCGCTTTAACCAGAGACCAGGAGCCGCGAAATGACCATTGATGGGACGCCAGAGATCTTCCCTCCGAGCATCCACCAGGAGCCTGTCGAGTACACGATCAGAATCGACCCTCAACCCGGCGATAACACGTGGCTGGTGACCGTCCGATCATCGACCAGCGGCGACACACGTCGTCGGGGCAGGATCAGAAGCTCAGGATGCACTCATGGAGGCCGCCATTCTGATCGAAGACATCATGAAGGGACGGAACAAGCCGTAGCCTCCGTCAGTGTGATGTCACTCGTCCAAGACGAGGCTGAAGCAACGCCCGGGGTGGCGAAGTCTTGACAGGGGTGCTGAAGCACCTATGCACATACACCCCGCCCGTGATGGCGGTGACTGAGTCACGCACACAGTCCAGCGGTCGGATTCCTCTGGAAAACCCGCACGTCCTCACCTCGAATCAGAAAGATGCCAGTCGGGTCGGTCGGGTCAACCCAGAGTTCGGTCTCGCCCTGGCGGTACCTAGTGTCGATCGCTGATTCCGGCACGGCAAACCTCGGGATTTCCTCACCTGAAGCCACTCCACGAATAACGCCATCGGGTGCCCAGATGTATCGAGTTGGGATGTATCTGCCGTCGTTGTAGATGTCGAACAACTGGGTGATGGCGACACCGAGGGTGATGAACTCGGCCTTCTCTAGATCGCAGTGCCCCGAACCGTGAATGTGGGCGATCACATCGAGGCGAACTGGGCAGCCTTCGGAATCAAACCAGCGTTCATAGTCGCCGAAAAGGAGCCACTCCGCGGGTTCAGATTCGAGGTCTGTAGGTGATCCAGGTTCGGCGTCGCAGCCGTCGGCTCGGGTGACTTCGTACGTACCCAGTTCCCTTAGGTCAATTGTGATCGTCGTGGTCGGAACTGGTTCCGATGTCCCGCCGTCCGAGCATCCTGCTGCGATGAGACTCAGGGCTAGGAGCGATGCCGGTAGCGGCCGCATGAAGCCCATTGTGCCCGGTCTTGGCGGTACTGGAACCGCTGCTTGAGGGGTGGCCTGTGGTAACGAGGTCCGCTTGTCTCCGGACTTGGCGGCAACGGTAGGTCCTGTCGGTGCCGGTCCGAAAGGCGGCCTCGACGCCCTAGCTGGTGATTCTGAACGTGAGTAGCGCGGCGAGGTCTTGACAGGGGTGCTGAGGGGCTCCTGACAGCACCCCACCCTCCCCCAGCGTGCGGGAATGTCACCCGAGGTGGAGATGCCCTCCGTCAGGGGCCGAACTGTCCGCCGCTCGCGGCAACTGTGTAGCCATCGGCGTCTTGGTAGGTGACGAGCAGCGTGTGGACGCTTGAAGCCTGAAAGTTCGGAAGAACAATGATGCCGGGGCGCTCCGCCACGTCGGCCCGCCACGCTTTAGTTGCTCCCTGCGAGTCCGCTACGTGAATGGTCGCTTGGGTTGCAGCGGGAACAGCTTCAGGAGCAATACTTGCGTAGCCGAGCGGTGCGACGCCAAGGCCGGTGGGGTCACCGATCTGGAAAATGCCCCATCCGTCGGCACCGACTGGCGTTACGAGAATCTCGAGTTCGTATCCCTGCCCGTCAACGAGTGTCACCCAGGTGGGCGCATCCGCGCCGGCTTCGGGGTCCAAAGTGATGACAGCGCTGTGCCAGCCGAGTACCTCCTCGGCGAACCGCCTAGCCAGCACCCGCGAACCGGCGAACTCCAGTGGTTCTGGCCAGATTGCCGAGCTACCGAGCCTCAGTGAGGGCTGAACGGGCTCGGCATCGATGCGCAAGCCGCGACTGCCGTCGTCTCCTGACCATTCCTGCTGATAGCTATCGGTGCTGAGTGTCGCCGGGTCGATCTCGGTCACCTCGTCGGCAGTCACCACGATGGTCTGGAGCACCTCGTAACGGCCCGCTGCGGTCTGCTCAAAGGTCTTCTCGAGGACGTCACCGGTCGCTTCATCCACGTACCAGTCGGTCACCTGATGGATCTGGAACTCGGTTCCGTCGCCGGCCACACCAGAGCCGTCAATGACCTGACTGTAGAGAAGCGCGGGGCGACCCGTGCTGTCAGCGTGTTCGCCGGGGACGATGGTGCCCAGCTGCCGATATCCCGGGGCGTTCGGTGACTCTGTGGGTGGGTTGAAGAACATGACGTTAGGACCGGACGTGGGGTCACCAGCAAGCAGGTCGTCACCGCACGCCGGCACCACCAACCCTGATTGACCCTTGGCGTACGTCTCGGTCGGGTAGTTCAGGTCTCCCAGCGCGATCCGGTCCCGCACGGACCCATCCGAATACGTGGCCAGCTGGCGGAACCGTCCCCCTCCGAAGTCGGCCCAGGTCTCGATGCGCAGCGTCGACGTACCGGCACCGACCGGCTGATCGCAGGAAAGCTCGGCGACGAGCGTGATCTCGACCACCTGTTGGCGCACCGTCACCAACCCCGTGTCACCGCTGGTCTCGGACCCGGGTGAGAACAACAAGCGAGCCACGCCGAACACGACGATCGCCATTGCGAAGGCCGCCAGAGCGATCAGTGGACCCCGCCACGAGACCCGGCGAGCCGGTGGCGGTAGATCTGGGACCTGTGGCGGCGGGGGCGCGGCCTCGCCGATGGTTCGCACCAGCTGCCGAAGACGGTCATCGAAATCGTTCACGTCAACACCTCCCGCAGCTTCTTTCGGGCCCGACCAAGCTGTTTGCGCACGGTGCCCTCGCTCACCCCGCACAGCACAGCCACCGTGCGAGCGTCGAGGTCGTCCCAATACGTGAGGAACACCACCGCCCGCTGCTGAGGGCTCAACCGGGCCACCGCCGCCGCCACCTCAGGCTCAATCTCAGGCATCTCGAATGCCTCGCGCTGGGAGACGCGGGCCTCACGGGAAAAACGCCGCCGGTGGGCCCGATGGAACATCCGCGCCTCGAAAAGTACAGCACGAAACATCAGCGCCCGCGGATTCGACGCTCGCTCCCACACCCGAGACGCCACCACCCGGGCCATCGCATCTGCGACTACATCGGCGGCCTCCGACGGCCCAACCAGACCTGTGGCAAACCGGGTTAACTCGGCAGCATGCCTCGAAAAGAGATCGGCGGAGGTCTCGTCCATCACGACCATCAACCCTAAGTAGCCGCCAACCCCGCCGCTGGCTGACAACAGCCTCTTCTCTACTTGAATAATGCAACGAAACTCGTCACACCCCAGGGGTGCGTTGGTGGAACACTCGGGCCGTAGGTCGGTTCGGGCGGCTGTGCGGAGTTTCTCTCGCGTATCAAGTCGAGGGCGACGATCTGAAGCCGGCCCCTACGGTTGGGTGCGGCGCGATCTCATCTCGAGCATGCCTGAGATGTGGGGCCCTATGTCGGTGATCTGGGTGATCGAGAAGCTGTCGGGCTCACGTCCCTGGGTTTCAACGACGAGATGCCCCTCGGCGATGGTTGCGATGGCTCCAGGGTGCCGGCCTTCGATGTCATCGTGAAGCTCACCGGCGACCCATCGACATCGATGGTGACGGTCCGCAGCGGCGGTGCGGGCGACCGCATAGCCTCGAGACGACGCTGCGCTTTTGCCAGGCAATGATCGACTGAGTCGCTCGGCTGCGGGGTGTCCATGGTCTTGAGGGTGAACTCTTCCCAGAGGTGGTTTTCAACTCCGGGACGGGAGTGGTGGGAGCCGGCGTGGAACTCCACCTCGACGGCAGGATCTTCGGCGTCGGGGTTGTCGTAATGGGCGAGACGAAGCGACGTCACTTCGGTGGCAACTTGGCCGCCCCAGGCAGCCAACCTGATCGGCCCGACCCATCCACTGACCCCATAAGCCTGGAACTCGCCGCTGCTGACCTGGTCGGCCAGTCTCCGCAATTCGCGCCGTTCCTGGCCGTCGGGATCGAGCAGGGACCGGACGCGCCGCAGCGCACCCTGACGGTTGGGACCCCAGAAGGCGGTGGAGAGGAAGAACACCCACACCGCCCCGACAGCGATGAGGGTCACCATCCACCATCGCCATCCGAGCGACAGATCCAACCCGATCCCGGCCACCAACCCGACCCCAGCGGCGATCAGGTAGGCGAGCGGTACCGGCTCCATCGTCCGTTCCCGGCGGATCGCACGGACGACCGCAATCGGGACTCGCAACACCTTCGGACGGGCATTTCGCCGCAGCGGGCGCCCCACCGCGACCATCCCACCGAATTGGTGGCCGCTCGGGCAGGACCAACTTACCGGTGGCGGCATGCCGTAGACAAGGAAATGGCGTACCCGCTCGACGATCCCGGGCCGTCCGGCTGCGACGCACGCGTCACCGCATTCGGGACACAGGGGAACACTGTTGCCGGTGTCGCGGAACCGCCACGGCACGACCAGGCCTCGCTCTCGACGATCGCGGGGACAACGCTACATCTGGACTGTGCAACTTGGCTTCGCTTGGTCAAGTACACGGCCCCCTGCGGGGCCGTGTGAGGGGTGCCGGTGGTGCTTGTCGGGCTTGGACGTCTCTCGAGGACGCGTTGAAGTCACGCCTGCCGAGACAGCCTTGCGACTGTGCGTCAGGTACTTCTGTGGAGTGGGCATCTGCGGCGGACTGAGGGTCGGCGGCGGCGCATCGACACCAGGTGCTCCCTCGCGGGCTACAAGGGTGATATGAGGCATCCGTCCTGAACGGTCGGTGTCATGCAAAGTGAGATGCGTAGGCCCTCGGCTACGAGAGCATCGATCGAGCGCGCAACATCAGACTCACTCCCAGTGGCAATGAACCTGAGTTCGTAGACACGGAGCCTTTCGAGATCGACATCACCAGGTAGAGCGGTTGGCTCTGATATCACTGTCAGACCCTGTTCTAGTCCCTGGTCCAGAGGGAAGATCCCAACGAACGTGGCTCCATCCGAGTGGATGTCGATGGAAAAGACCGCGACTTGTGGCGTGAACCCAGGTGCCGCCTGTGCGAGGATCGGATTCACTTGCGAAACAGGGATCGCCGGGTCGAGTGTGACGATGACCAGCTCTGCGTCGATCGCCTCGATTGCCGTCGGGTTGCGACAGTCACGGGTACGGCTCCCGTAGTTGCACGCCGGAGTGGACGAAACCCAGCACGCCGCGGCGACCACGGACATCAGCGCGACGACGATGAACAGCGTAAGAGTCTGCCGTCTGTTCGGGTTCACGCAGGTCTCCTGACAGTCCCTCCCGCGATCGTTCTTGGCCTCTGGTCTCAAGTCTGGCAGCCACAGGACTAAACACATTCATTGTCCCTGTCTCATGCTTGTCTCAGGGGGCCTCGAGAGCATCACGTTGGGACCTGGCATCGGTCGTGCGGCGCTCGGGCAGGACACGCAGCTACCGAGCAGGTCAACCGGCGGGCGCGAGTAGCTCTGCAAACCGCGTGAGTTCTTCGAATGTGCCGTCACCCAAGACGGTGGAAACAATTCCAGGCCGGATCGCCCACGTCAGGTATCCGGTGCCGCCGCCTTCTCGAATCACGAAACCGCTGCTGCCCCCAATGGGAACGAATCTCAACGAATCGGCACCCACCAAGCTCAGAGCTGATCCGTACGGATCGAATCCTGGTTGCCGCTTGATTTCAATGTCGAAACCGGGGCCTTCGACGTACCAGACAACATGGTCGATGGTTTCGGCGACGACGGCCGCGGAGTGGACCACCTCGAATCGCTCAGAAGGTTGATCGATCCCGACTTGGCCGGTAGTTGCAGATGCCGTCATCAGATTCACGTAATCGCCAAGATCATCAGGAGAGAGGCCGGAAGCCTCGATCCAGACTGCGAGTCCATCAATCACGCCAATCATGTCCAACCACTCCTTGTGGAATTGGTTGGCCGGTCTGTGGCGGAGAATGAATCTGTCTCGCTCAGTGATGGACCCGGGGGTGTCGCCACCCATATCAGCGACCGCAGGTTGAGGAAGGTCGGCCAGTGGTGTGTCCAAGGGGGGATCGAGGTGTCCTGATGGAACCTCGACCCAAACGACGATCATCGCCTCGACCGAGGACCGCTGTTCATCGGCGAACTCGACTGCCACCAAGGTCGGGGGCCGTCCACAAGCTTGGCCGTAGTTGACTCCCCACACCGTATCAGGGCGGAATGCATCCACCGGGGGTAGGAACCGGATGTCGCTCGGGACATCGGCGGCATCGAGGACCTTGTCGATCTCGGATTCGACTGGTGGACACTGCCACGAAGCACCCTCTGGCACCTCAACATCGAGTATGGGCGGCGGCCAAACCGTCGTGACAATCACCGATGTCGCTGGAGCCTGCGGGAAATAAGGGGCGGGGATAATCCCTTCCTCTTCAAGTTGGCGGTTGCAGAGCAAGGACGCCTCATCGAACACTTCTACTTCTGCCTCGGGAATTTCGGCCCTGAAGCCACCCTGGTCGATCCATACATCAAAGTCGTATTCGAGCAAGCAGGCCACCATCCGCTCCGCAGCCAGCTCCACGTCGAACGTCGGAGGCGGGGAGGCATCCTCACCGGCAGGCGAACTGCAGGCGACGATCAGCAGCATCGCCCCGGCGAGACCAGCCACCAGGCGAATCCGGGTCACTGAGAGAAGCATATCCAGTGGACGGGCTACTAAATCGTTCGCGGAGGTAGCGATTCCGACCGCGTGGAGGAGTCTCACAAAGAGCGGTCACGAACCTGGAGTCTCCAGAGCAGGCGGTCCGCCTCTAGCTCAATCGAAGCGGGCGCACACGATGACACTGAACGGGTCACTCACGTGGATCAGCTGGGTCTTTAGACACTTGGCAGACACATCCTGGCAACCGTTAATCGTGTGGCTGCCAGACTTAGAAACCCATCCCAGAAAGGGCGCAGGAGGGGACGGTCAGGAGACCCGAGTGAACGCGACGAGACGAAACCGCCTCCCGATCCTCCTCCTTGCCGCGGCGCTGACGATGACTGCGTGCGACTCGGCAGCCACGGAACCAATCACTGCTCCCCCGTCTCCCTCCTCCTCCACGCTGGATATCGCGCTGATCAGCCAACGGATGGTCGCGTGCTATCAGAACCACGGTTTCGAAGCATCGGCTGATCCGACCGGTTACTCCGTGGAGGTCGCTCCGAACAGACAGGCCGAGTTCGATGCGGTCGATTCAGCATGCATGGAACAGCTCCGCGACGAGGGAATCCTGCCCCCTTTGAGAACGGACGACATCCCCGCCACGACCTCCATCCCGGCCACGACCACAACGACCGCACCCGAGGCCATCGTTGAACTGCCATCCGGCGTGTGGCTGAGAACCAACCCGGACCTCGGAGGGCTGATTGTCGACACACGCGACATGATCTGGGACGGCGAGGACTTCTACCTCCTGACCCGCATCGGGTTCGGCGATGTCATCGTCTGGCAGTCCAGCGACGGTATCGAGTGGACCGAACACTCCCAGATCGGTACCGCCAGCACGGTGGACGGACCACATGGACTCACCTCCGTGAGCGGGCAACTCATTGCTGCGGGGTGGCGCGACGGGACCGCGTTGGCCTGGGTCCACGAAGGCGATGGTGGTTGGACCGAGGTCGAGGTCGGTGCAGGAGTTATCGACCGGTTGGTTTTCTTTGGAGGCAACTACGTCGCGCTCGGCCGGGCCTTCTACCAACCCGGCCCAGGGCAAACCCCAGGCGATAACTACCCGATCATCTGGTCCTCTTGGGACGGCTACACCTGGACCGAAACTGTCGGCGCCGGTGATTTCGAATCCGTTCGTGCGCTGCTCGGTCTTGCCGTTGGCCCAGCTGGTCTCCTCACCATCGCCTTCCCCGATGACGATCGGGTCAACTCGATATCAGCCGTTGTCACCAGCACCGACGGCATCGACTGGGTCTCGCATCAGCCAACCGGACTCGACGACTTCTGGCAGCTGCACGGCATCACCGGCAACGCTTCGGGCTACGCCGCATATGGGTACACCAACGACGAGTTTGATTCGCCGATTCTCGTTTCGGCGGACGGAGTGACCTGGGAGCCGATCGGCAGCCCGAGTGTCTCCGACACCGAACCCGTTGGTTGGAAAGGCATATCCACCTTTGGCGACTACATCGTCCTATCGGGCGAAATCAACATCGACAACGAGAGCCACCCGCGTGTCTGGGCATATCGAGGCGGCGGGCTTTGGGCTGTCCTGGGGACCGGCGACTGGTATAGCGAGTCAGGAGGCGCCTCTGCAATGGTGTCAGGGAATGGTCGGCTGGTGGTTCGTGCCCAGATGGGCGGCCCGGCAACAGACCCCTGGTCCATATTCACATTCGTGCCGGATTCGAGCGACTGATGCGCCACACACTGATTGCCGCAGTCGCCACGGTCACGATGCTCGTGGTGGCGGCATGCTCCCCGTCGACCGAGTTCGAAACACACTCCGAACCGGAGCGGCTCGGGACGGACTCGGGATCGCCAATCACGACGACGGACACGATGGACACGACATCGTTGCCTGCGACGACAACGTCAACTGCCGCGGTTCTGCCTCTCGAACCTGTGGCTACGACCGGTTGGACTCTTCAGGCGGGTGACGTGCTGGTGGCCAACTTCGACGGGGTGCACATCG
>JAZGCP010000209.1:0-4053 GCA_036477035.1 Acidimicrobiia bacterium
CGGACTGAACCGTCCGGATGTTGCCCCCGTGGAACTCTTGATCCCTCCAATCGCACCGGCTGCTATCACCGCCTCGCTGGCCGTGGCAGTGGCAATCGGGCTGCTGGGCCTGGCGTTTCGCCGGCTCGGCAGTACTTCTGGTTTCGCACTTGCCGGCGCCTACCTGGCCGGGCTTGGAACCTCGGCATGGTCGGTAGCAGCCGATCGACTCTGGCAGCACGGCCCGGCGATGTTATGGATCGCACTGGCCCTTGTGCTGACCACACGACATGTCGTGGGCTCAGGCTTCGCCTGGGGTGCAGCCGTGCTGACCAGGCCGCCGACCGCCGTGATCGCAGCCGCCACCGGCCTTTATCGCGGCTGGAAGGAACGTTCGATCCGGCCGGTGGTCCTTACCGGGATCGGGGCCCTGGTCGGCGTTGGGCTGTTCCTGGCCTACAACCAGGCCGTCTTCGGCAGTTTCTCGATTTCCGCCGGGTATGGCACGACCTTTCAGGACAGGGCTCTCGACGGAGACCTGGCGGGCTACGCCAACAACGTATTCCTCGGCGTCTTTTCAGCTTCGCGCGGCTTTCTCATCTGGTCGCCCTTCCTGGTCGTGCTCATACCGGGATTACCGGCGGCCTGGAGGGCGGCTCCATCTTGGGTCCGGGGGTCAGCAATCGGCGGCCTGCTCTACCTGCTGATTCAATATAAGGCGAACCGTTTCTCGGGCGGGAGCGGCTTCTACTCGTATCGGTACCCGCTCGAAGCACTCACGGCGGCGGCGCCGCTTCTCTTCCTGTCGTTCAAGGAATGGGTCGCCCCCCGGCCCCGTGTAAGCCGGGTGTTCGTTGCATTGGCCATAGCCTCGGTTGTGATTCATGCTGTTGGTGCCGTGCTCTGATGACGGTGCAGTTGTGCGCGGAATCTCCCCGATACCTCGACCGCAACTGCGCGTCGATGGTCACTAAAACGACCAATGCCCGACTCAGTGGTGGCGCGTCACCGCCAATGGGTACCAGTAATCTCCCCACGGTCACCCGGAAGGAAATCTGATAGGCGACTCGGACGAACAAGGCGGTTGTGGTGTTTGATGGCATCCTGAACCGACTGATCCCGGTTGTGAGCCGGGTTCGGGACCGGTACCGACACGCCGCCTTGGGAATAGCTGTTGTGCTGTTCATCGTCGGCGGACTGGCGGCGCTCCAACGCGTTGATGTCGACCTGAAAAGCTCGGCATGGCCGATTCTGGCCGCGGTGGCACTCTTGGGAGTCCCGCCCATGATGCTTCTCAACGCAGCCGAGGTTCGAGTCGCCGCCCGCCTCTCGAGCAACGTCGAGCTCGGCTGGCGACCAGCGATCGAGGTGGCGGTGACGGGAACGGCCGCCAACCTGCTTCCGATTCCCGGGGCGACGCTGGTTCGGATTGATGCGATGGCCGCCGCAGGTGCGTCCACGTCGGATGCTGTTAGGTCCAATGTAGCCGTGGGCGCCATCTGGGTGTCTGTCTCTGCGGCAATCTCCGCCGCCATCCTCACCGGATTTAGCGCCGTGGCGGCGATCATCGCACTGTCGGTCGCTCTGGCGGCTGGCTTCCTCGCAAAGGTGGCGTTGCGCAGTAAACACGACTGGTCCTGGCTGGGAATGGTCTTAGCCATCGAGGTGGCGTCGCTCGGCCTTACCGCCGCCCGTTTGTGGGCCATAGGCTCAGCCCTGGGCACGAACATTGGCGGCCAACAGGCCATCGTGATCGCCGCCTCGTATGCCGTTACCTCGGCCGTGGGCATTTTCCCCGGCGGTCTCGGGCTGCGCGAGGGCTTGAGTTCCGGCCTGGCTCTCGTTGTCGGCTTACCCGGCTCCACCGGTTTTGTTGCGTCCGCGGTAGATCGGCTTCTCGGATTTGCTATTCATCTCCCCATGACGGCCGCGCTGGCGGCCCGGCGCCGGTAGACATCGGCAACTGTCACCAGTCAACGACTGACAGGGCGACGTCCGCGAGGTGCATGGGATCGGTGCGGTACGGGACCACCATCTCGAAGCATGGGACGGATCCGAAGGCTGCCGAGTACACCTCCGTTGCCCTAGCTTGTAAGTCGGCGCTGTTCACCCCGTCCGGCATGAGGAGACTTCCGAGACTCATAAGCCGGTTGAAGTCCCACAGCTCATCCAGAAGTGCGACACCGCATCGGCCGGCGAGTATGCTCGCATCTGTCGCCTGGATGCCCGGTCGTCCTTTGGTAGTCGGAGTGATCCAGATGACACATCCCAACTCTCCGCTGTCGTCGACCCGCTCCGCTCCGAACAACTCCTCAGCCCGCACTCTCGTTCTTGACTGCTTGGCGCCCAGGAGGCTGGCCCGAGTGCGCCACAGCAAACGTCTCCCGCGGGACATATCGGCCAGCAAGCTACGCCGCGCGTCTGGATTGCCGGCAACGTTGTAGGCATACACCTGGATCCGTTTTGGGTGTCGATGAACGGTGCCATCAGGGTCGACCACCATCATGTCATCCCCGATGTAGGAGAGGCTCGTATCAGACGACATCGCCGACAGGAGGGACGTGCTCTTTCCCACACCGCCGGTGCCGGCCAGGAGAACGGTCCGTCCGCGCCGGTTGAGGCCGCTCGCATGCACCAGCGAGGAGCCAACGGAGAGCAAGCGGTACTCGGCAAGCGGATCGATGATCTCGTAAATCACGTTCTTGGCAGCCGTTTCGAGCAGGTTGGAAGCATCACGGCTGAACAACATGGACAGAGGAGTGGTTACTCGCGACCACGCCTTGAGGTTCTTGCCGATATAGACGTCAGCCCGAACATTCCCGGGCTTGAGGAGCGGGTCGTGAACATCAACCGTGTAAAAGGTGCCGCCGTACTTCATGCCCATCGATACTCGAAGCACACCATCGATATTCGTTACCGAGTGCCGCAGTGCCAGGCGTGACCCTGATAGCCGAGGTCCCTCGCCCCGGGGTGGCTCAGCGCCAATGTGGATTGTGAGATCGGGTCGGGCCGCACCGGCCGGCGTGATTCCCAATTCCGACTCGATCAAGTCCCTGACCGGGTGATTTCCGTCGAACTCGATCACAAGCCGGCCCAGTCGCGCGCTCATGGCGTTACCTCGGCGAGGACTTTCCGATAGACAGCGGCGGTGGAGCGGATATCAAGGGGCCCGCCGGAAAATCGCTCTCGTGCTTCCCGCCCGAGTTCGATGAACCCGTCAGCGTCGGCGAGGGCACGCGTCAACATCCGAGACAAGGCCCCGACATCGCCTGGAGGCACCAGCCATCCGGTATCTCCATCTTCGATTTGATCGCCGAGCCCAGCGATGTCTGAGGCTATGACTGTTGTCCCGCAGGACATGGCCTCGGCCAGCACGACCGGCGTGCCATCCCTGTCGCCGTCCGGTGCGGTGACTGATGGGATCAATAGTCCGAAGCACCGCTCCATCTGCGCGAAAACCTCCTCGCGCCCAAGACGGCCCAAGAACTCGACCTGATCAGTCAGGCCGAGCTGATCGACCAGATCAACCAGGTGGGAACGTTCTGGCCCCTCGCCGACGATCCGCAAACAGGCCTGGGGCACAGCCGGCAGCGCTCGAATGGCCACTTCGACGCCCTTCTTGTCGGCCAGACGACCGACGAAGAGAAACGCTCCCGGAGTACGTTCTGTAACAACGACGCTGCGCGGGCCCACCCCCATCGGAACCACATGGTCAATGTGAATTCGCCGTCCACCGACATCGCGTACGACCTTGCCAATGTCGGCACTGACCGGAAGTACCGCGGCCGAAGATCGAAGGACTCGCCGCTTGACCCAGCGACTGAGGCGACCATTCAAGGTATAAGCGTCGGCTCCGTGCACGGTAACCACATAGGGGATCCGCCGAGTCTTGTTGACGATCCACGCCGCCACTCCGGCGGGAACCAGCCAGTGGGCGTTCACGGCGTCGAACGCACGGCGCGACGTGAGACGCCATGAATGCCAGATCATCGAGAGCACGAGAGCAGCTGCCTCCACAAGGCGCCACGGTTCTGCGCGCAGTCGAGGCATGATGGCGTCGCCGGCGAGTCGCTC
>JAZGCP010000021.1:0-8986 GCA_036477035.1 Acidimicrobiia bacterium
CGCGCCGATGAGTTGAGCGGTGGCCAGCAGCAGCGAGTCGGTATCGCCCGGGCGCTGATGCAGGATCCCCAGATGATCCTGGCAGATGAGCCGGTGGCCAGCCTCGACCCGGTATTGGCCCACGGGATCATGCAGTACCTGGAGGACATCAACAAGAACGACGGCGTGACCGTCATGTGCAGTCTTCACTTTCTCGATCTGGTACATCGATACGCCGACCGGGTGATCGCACTCAACGACGGCAAGCTGATGTTCGAGGGGACTCCTGAGGAGATCGACGACAACAAGTTCAAGGAGATCTACGGCAAGGAAGCAGAGCGGGTGGGCTAGGTGCAGACAGCCTCCAAGAAGAAGGAGACCCGCAACCCGTTTGTCAGGTTCCTCACCGTCGCCACGGCGGTCTCGATCATCGTCGTTGCTTACGCCTTCGCTTTCGACCGCACCGATGTAGACCTCGAACCGATCAAGGACGAGCAGCGAAAAGTTTCGCTGGTTCGAATCATCCGCGGTCTGTCGCGCCCCGACATCATCGATTTCGACGAGATCGAAACTTTCCACGTCGTCGAAGTGGCGACTCCATGCCAGCCCGGTGGCTTCCAGCCCGTGGCGCGCGACACCAACGGTCCCTACATCGAGATGTTCCCGACCTGTGCGCTGCCGGGATCCGACGTCACGGTTCGTGGGCACAACTTCGAGCCAAACCAGGGGGGACCACTTTCATTCATTCCGCCCTCTGCCGTGACGCTGAAACTCGCTCAGGTCCGAGCGGACGAGGACGGCGAATGGGAGGTATCCGTCGAACTCCCGGATCGCCCCGATGAGGTGATCCAGCACCTGCGCTTCACCACCAAGGAGCGCACCGGCCAATGGGCGCTCAGCGACACCGCTACCAACACCTGGGACAAAATGGTCGAGACCGTGATGCTGGCATTCGTCGCCACCACGCTCGGCACGATCGTCGGCATTCCTCTCTCGTTCATGTCGGCTCGCAACCTGATGCGCTCGGTTCGAACTCCCCTGGTGAGCGTTGCGCTGTTCTTCATCGGGCTCCCGGTTGGGATCCTCGCCGGCAGGCAACTCGGTCGGTGGGTGACGGACGTCAGTGCGAATGTCGGATCGAACGCCGTCGCCCAACTAGGCCTGGCTATTGCGGTGGCCATCGCCGGTTGGCTGGCCCTGCGTCTCGCCCTGCGCGAGGACGACGATGAGCCGGTGACACCAGCGGAGCGGACCCTGCGGTGGTCTGTTGTCGCCGCTGTCGTCGTCGGCGCTCTGTTCAGCATCGGGTTCTTCGGGCGTTTCCTGTTCGAAATCGGCAGCGACATCGAGGAGCCTCTCGGTGCGTTCGGGTTCCTCGGTGGGTTTATCCGAACCATCGGTGACCTGCTGACGACATTCCTCACCTTTATCGCCGCAATAACGACTGGAATGGCAGGAGCTGTACTCGGCACCAAGTTGGGTCATTTCGTCAATGACAAGGTTGCCGCCGGGCCGGCGGCCGTCATCCGGATGGCCACCGGCGCTCTGGCGGTAGCTCTCATAACCACCGGCATCGGCGGGATGGTGCAGTGGATGTACGAACTCCAACTCAGCTCCAATGCCAGAGCCACCACTGCCGGTGGAATTCTCCTGGCACTCACCGGAGGGCTGATCGCCGGGCGCCTCAGCCGAACCTGGGTGAGCGACACACTCGGTGGATTCGCCACGGCCGCTCGGTTCCTGTTGAGCATCGCCGGTATTGCGATCGGGCTCACCACCGGCATCTTGCTCGGCGTCTTCGCCGATGCCGCCATGGGTCTCTTCGATGCCGAGGGAACTCTGTGGGCACCGGCCGCACTCGGTGCGGCATTGGGCGTCGTCGGAGTGCTGGCGGCGCGTAGCCGTGACCAGCTGCCGTCGGGCATGGCCACCTATTTCGTGGCGAGAACACTCTTCAATGGAATCCGTTCCATCGAACCACTGGTCATGGTCATCGTCTTCGTAGTGTGGGTCGGCATCGGCCCCTTCGCCGGTGCTCTGGCCCTCGGCCTCCACACGATTGCCGGCCTGGCCAAGCTGTATTCGGAACAGGTCGAATCGATCATGGAGGGTCCGATCGAAGCCGTCGCCGCCACCGGGGCGACCAAGCTGCAGAACATCGTCTACGCCGTCGTACCGCAGATCGTCCCGCCGTATATCGCCTTCACCCTCTACCGCTGGGACATCAACGTCCGCATGTCCACCATCATCGGATTTGCCGGTGGTGGTGGCGTCGGCTTCCTCCTCCAGCAAAACATCAACCTGCTGCAGTACCGGGCCGCATCGGTGCAGATGCTCGCCATCGCAGTGGTGGTGGCCACCCTCGACTTCGTCTCCGCCAGCATCAGGTCGAGGATCGTGTGAGCGGGCTGATCCGCCGCGACCGCACCTACACCGAAGCCCGGGAAGCACAAGAACTCTCCCCGCTAGCGACGCGCTCTGTGACCACCCGTGGTCGCGACGTCCCCGAAGAGCTCGATACCTGGCGTACCCCGTTCGAACGTGACCGTGACCGGATCACCCACTCGAAGGCGTTCCGACGCCTCAAACACAAGACCCAAGTCTTTATGAACCCGGATGGAGATCACTTTGTCACCCGGCTGACCCACACCCTCCAGGTCACCCAGATCGGCCGCTCACTGGCGCGGTACCTCGGTCTCAATGAACCATTGACCGAGGCCATCTGTCTGGGTCACGATGTCGGACACAGTCCTTTCGGACACACCGGAGAGGACGCTCTCAGCTCATACGTCGATGGTGAATGGCACCACGCCGCACAGAGCGTCCGAATCTACGAGGTTCTCGAACCGGCCAACCTGACATGGGAGGTGCGAGACGGGATCCGCGCCCACTCATGGAAGATCGATCCGCCACCGGCCTCGCCCGAGGGGTTCTGCTGCCGGTTGGCGGATCGGATCGCCTATCTGACTCACGATGTCGATGATGCGGTGCGGGCCGGCATCATCACCCTCGACGATCTGCCGGGGGCGGCGATCAGCTGTTTCGGCCCTGCGGGACCGCACTGGATTCAGTCGATGATCGAAGCCGTGGTCGATGAATCAGCGCAGCGGGGTGAGGTCGTCATGGATCCTGAGGCGCTGGAGGCGATGAACGAACTGCGGGACTTCATGTTCGAGCGGGTCTACCTGCGCCCCGAAGCCGAAGGCCAGAGGACTCGAGCCATCGAGATAATTCGTGACCTGGTCGAGTACTACATCGCTGATCCGGAGAAGGTGCCCCCGACCTATCAACATGACGATGCAGACGGCGTGACCAGAGCGATCGACTACGTCTCCGGGATGACAGATCGTTTTGCAATCAGGGAATGGGAACAGTTGGGATAATCCGTTTCCCGACTCCCGATTCCCGACTCCCGACTCCTGACTCCCGACTTCTCACGGGCATATCCCGGTCGCTGCTCCCAGCTCCAAGTCTTTGAAGAGGAGCGAGATATCGAGTTCCTCGGCAACTCCACAGGCTCGATCGGTCGGTTCGGAGTATTCCGCACCGAATGCCGCTTTGCCGGCTGCCACGAACGGCGCAACGCCCGAGCACTCGTCGAACTCAACACATTCCTCGACGAGGACCCAGTCGAACCACTCGACGAGATCGGTTGCTTGGGTCAGATCGTTCTTGAGACCGATCGACAGCCGGCGTCGATGCGCCTCATCGGCGAGCCACCGGTTGAACTCCACCTGGTCGGCAGCCGTGATCCGGAATCCTGACGCGTTTACGTGACCGTCTACGTTGTCGGCTTCGACACCATCACAACCCTTTTCGACGGCGAGGTCGAGGCGCCTCGACAACGCCGGTGCCAGAAGAGGAATTTGGCGGATATCCAGCCAGCGCTCGCCGGGCCAGCCCTCGAGTGGTTTCCCGACGATGCTGTCCGGAAACATGGCGACGTCGTCTCGCCAATCTTCGACCGACCCCACACTGAGATAGCAGATGACGATGCGGCCCTCAGCCTGCAGAAGAGCGATCGTCTCGATTGGTGTCTCGAACAAGTCCACGTCGTACATCGCGACGTCGTACGAGGAGTCGATCTCGCCGCTGAGTTGCCACTGCCAGGTCGTCCCCGGCTGAGGTGTCCATATATCCCGACTCGAGGCCGTCGTCGCAGACGTACTCTCGGCCTCCGTGCCCGAACAGGCTCCCAGGACAAGCACCAAAGCGAGGAGGGCGCGTGAGATCACACGATCAAGGTAGTGGCCGGCCTGGGCGCTCCCCCCACCAATCGACCTTCGATCGATTGACTCCCCCCAGAGGGGAGAGTGATCCAAGACCAGACCCGTCGGGCAGACCGCGAGAGATCACCTGCGAGGAGAGATCTAGAGGGCGACCAACTCAGGACTGGAGACTGGAGACTGGAGACTCGGAGAGCGGAGCGAGCCGCTACCCGGCCTGCTCGTGCTTGAAGGGGAGTTCGGCTGCTTGGAGCCACGGATCTGAGCCGGGAGCGACCGGTAGGGCCTCTGTGAGAGGGATTGCCTGGAGAGTGGGTTGCGGCTTCCGCAGACCCGAGATCGCGGCCGAGAGGGCAAATCCGATTCCGGTGACGGCAACGAGTGCCCCGGTGAACTCCACGAAGCCGGCGATCTCATCAGCCAGATGCATGGCGTCGAATCCGCGTCGACCCAGCAGGTAGGCCCAGTCGTGTTCTCCGCCCCCGACCAGCGGAAGGGCCTGGACCGGTGCATCGGCGATGTAGACACTCACGTCCCATGCCGAGGCACCCGCCCAAGCGAGACAGAAGCCGCCTCCAGCGACGTCACGCCTGATCAGTCCGAAGTACCAGGCAAGTGCCAACGGCACCGCCACCTGCGCCACCGAACCGCCGAGGAACATCACCATGGGCGGAGCAAAGAGCATGATCATGTGACCGACCTCGTGAACTGCAAGGTCGAACCAGTCGAGGATCGGCACCTCACGATGGGCGATGAACGCGAACCACGAGACCGCTAATGCGAGTACCGCGGCTGCGGCATATCTCCCCCAACGGGCCCAAGCCCTCTCATCAGGCATCATGTTGCATCGGCCTGATCGGCACCGACCTTCAGGACTGCCGCGGCTCGATCACCGCAACGGGAACCGCAGGCCTCCAGCCGGGATCGGGCTGCACACTCATGCCGAGATGATTGCAAGCACTTGCTAACCCTCAGGAGTGAGTGAGACCAGATCCAGAGTGAATTCCTCCAAATAAGCGACATCCCCGATGGCGGTCGGAGTCACGCTGCTACGTGAAACCTCCATGCGCACCATCAATGCGGTACCAGTCACCCGCCACACCTCGACGACGGCAGTCCCTGAACTTCCGCGACTCAGTGACGAGGTTCGGCGGAGATGGGTTGTCTCGGTCGGAACCCCCCCGACATCGAGGACTTCCTGTCCAATGATCGTGGTCTCATAGGTCTCGAGGGTCTCTTCGGTGTCGCAGACCGTCGTCGTAAGGTCTCCCGCCTCTCCGGCGATTCGTCTTGGTTCGACGCAGATCTCCACTTCGAGATCGGGGATGCCGAACCACTCGTGATAGGTCGAAGACGCCGTCACCGCGAGCTTCGAACCACAATGCTCCCAGTCGATCCAACGCTCGGCGAGTGCATGCCACCGGACCACTGGACCACATTCGGAGAGGGTGATGGTCATGAACGTCTCGGACGGATATTGGTGCCGACCTCCCGAGAGGGCGTCGATCTCCTCGAACCCGGTCGTCCGATATCGATAGGCACCCGGCTCACCTGGGGATGATCCAACGACACCGTCGAAGTGACTCTGGACGACGTCGGCCCCGACGGGAGTGGTCGTGTCCCGAAACACCACCCAGCCGATCGCAACGACAAGGCCGATGGCAAGTGCGGCGAAGGCAAGGACCCGTCTTCGGGTGGACATCGACTCAGTCTGGCAAACCTATGAACGGCGGGCCGAAGCCCGCCGTTCATTTGTCGGTTGTGTACGCCCTACCGATCACTCATCACATCGGCACGAGGCAGCAATAACCTAAGCAGCCGAGCGAGGAGCGGTACCGGCCGTGAGTGTGCACTCTGTGTCTGGCGGGACGGCGTTTTCCGTTTCGCGGTGCCGGCGTCCACTGCCTGTCTCAGTCGAGTGAGATGCCGGGCTCGAGCTTCAAGCCGGCATCCCCTTTGGGAACACCGCCATCGTCGAGCCAAGCCAGCAGATCGGCAAAGGGCATCGGCCTGGCGAGGTAATACCCTTGAGCGATATCACAACCGGCCTCGTCGAGGAGTGCCCACGTCGCAGCATTCTCGATCCCCTCGGCGACGACCGTCTTGTCGAGACTGTGCACCAGGGAGATCGTCGATGAGACAATCTTGGAAAGCCGTTCGTCCATCGCCATATCGGTCACAAACGATCTATCGATTTTTACCTCGTGAACCGGGAGGGTGGAGAGATAGGTCAGCGACGAGTACCCAGTCCCGTAATCATCGATCGAAAGTCCGACACCAAGATCGGCGAGTGCCGTCAAGACGAGCCGAGCTCGAGCAGATTCGGTCATCATCGTGGTCTCGGTGACCTCGAGCGTGAGCGCTTGCGGCGAGACTCCGTACTCGTCGAGCAACCTGGTGACGAAGCCGGGGAACTCCTCGTCTGCGAGTGAAGGTGCGGCGATGTTCACGGCGACGGTGATCTTCTTGCCGGTGTCCCAGAGACGCGCAACATCGCGCAATGCGGTTCTCATGACGTGCTCGGTCAGCGGGCCGATGAGGCCGGTACGCTCGGCGAGTTCGACGAATTCGACGGGTGGGACAAACCCGTGCCGAGGGTGGGGCCACCGGGCCAAGGCTTCGACCCCCAGGATCGTTCCGGAGGAAATGTCGGCCTTGGGTTGATACGCCAGAAAGATCTCGTGCGTTTCGATGGCAGATCTCAGCTCCGCAGCCATTGCCAGACGCCGCGTCGAGTACTTGTCGGTCTGCTGGTCGTACACCTCAAATGACGAACCACGCGTCTTCGCCTCGTACATGGCGACGTCTGCCCGTCGCAACAACGTGGTCCCGTCTGTTCCGTGATCGGGGGCAAGGGCGATCCCGATACTTCCCGATACCTGAATCGCTAGACCTTCATTGATAAAGGGTCGATGTAGTACTGCGGAGATCTTCTGCGACCACTCGATAGCTTCGTTCACGCCCTCCAGATCCCGCAACAGCACGCCGAACTCGTCTCCCCCAAGTCTGGCTACGTGTTCTTCACCGCCTACGACGTCCGTGAGTCGCAACGCCATCTCCTGCAGCAGAACATCGCCCCGCTGATGGCCGAGGGTGTCGTTGATTTCCTTGAACCTATCGAGGTCGATGAGGAGCACCGCGACCCTCCGATCGATGTCGCGGGCCTTTCGCAGCGCCTCTTCGACCACAATCGTGAAGTGAAGCCGATTGGGAAGCCCGGTAAGAGCATCGTGCACCGCCTGATGTTCCTTTTGGCCGGCCTCGCGTCGAAGTCGGTCGACCAGTCTCCCTATCTCGAATGAGACCCGAGCATGGCGACCGAGAGCATCCAACAATCTCAGATCCTCAGCGTCGAATGGGAGACCGTCGCCCCGTGGGCCAACCACCAAGAAAGTAGAAGTACCGGCACCACCGCCGAGTGCGACGAGCATTCCTCCGTCGACTCCGAGATTCGCATAGTGGCGAATGACGCCCTCCGGACACTCGTTGACCGGTATGACCAGGACTGATTCCTCTGATCCGAGAACGGCGGAGAGTCCGGTGAGTAGGTTCGGCGGAGCCGGACGCCGCTGCATCCCGCGACCAGTCAAAGCAACGGCGGTAGAAGTGACACCCCTGCTCAACACGGCCTCGGCGTAGTCGGCACCGAAGACTTCACGCATCTGGGTGAGAGCCACCTCGATCAGGTCTTCGGTCGCCACGGCGCGATCGATCTTGGACGTGAAGGAATACATCACCTCAAGGTTGCCGTACCGCTTTCCCATCGAGCTGTAGACCCGGAGAATCGCATACAAGCCTCCGGCGGCGGCGGCCACGCCGATCAACGCAAACGGATCCCGCCAAGTCAAAGCCATACCACCGACCGCAAGCGCCGCGGCGACCACACTCATGACGCTGGTGGCGATGAGGGATCGACCGGCCGTAAGCAAATCGACCTGGGGCTGGGTGAGCCAGATCGTGATTGCAGCAGCTATGACACCTACGGCCAGACCGGCCAACAGGGCTACGAAACCTGCTCCCAGCCCGACGGCCGACACCTGGGAACGACCGGCGAGCAACAGCCGGTACACGGTGACCGCAACTGCGGTATCGAGGAGGAAGATCCCCTCCTTCATGATGAGCTTATGGATGGCCTGACGGCGGTGCCCGACCATTGCAAGAGACGAGCCGACGATCCGGCCCAGGAGAAGTGCTGCCGGACCGGCCATCGCCAGACCGAGCATGAATGGGATCTCGCCCAGTGAGACAGAATGAGCATCGCGCCGGACCTGGAAATTGACGACGAGCAGGTCGGCCAGGACGAAGCCGGATGCCAGCGCCCACCACGGGAACACGAGCGGCGAAGCCGGTACGTCGGGTCCCGGAGAGGCAAGCAACAAGGGTACGGCTACCGCTGCCATCACGGCCGCGATGCCGATGACTCTCAGACGAACAGCCGTCGAGCCGTCTGTCTCGAGCATGTGCTTTGGTCTCCTCTTCTACTGGTGCAGAGCACCAAGACGAAGTATCGGACTGCGCCGGCTGCTCCTGAAGGGATGAGGAAGCGCCGCAGGCGCTTACTCGGTGGCCTGGGCAGGGACCCGGGCCACACCGCGATGAGCGACAGCGAAGAGCAGACAGAACAGAGGAAGCGCCGCAGGCGCTTACTCGGTGGCCTGGGCAGGGACCCGGGCCACACCGCGATGAGCGACAGCAAAGAGCAGACAGAACAGAGGAAGCGCCGCAGGCGCTTACTCGGTGGCCTGGGCAGGGACCCGGGCCACACCCCGATGAGCGACAGC
>JAZGCP010000210.1:0-2196 GCA_036477035.1 Acidimicrobiia bacterium
GTCGTCATCAGCCCGGGAGAACCGTCGCCGATCGAGCGGCCATCGACCTCGATCACGGGGGTGAGTCCACCGAAGGTTCCTGTCACGAAGGCTTCGTCGGCGGCATAGACGTCATCGACGAAGAACGGTGCCTCATGCGTCGGGATACCGGCCCCCAGTGCCACTTCGAGGACGGCTCCGCGGGTGATACCCGGAAGGTTGAAATCACCGGTGGAGGTCCACACCTCACCGTCTCGCACGATGAAGAAGTTGGTGGCATTGCACGTAGCAACCGCGCCGGTTGTGTCGAGCATGAGGGCCTCGTCGGCTCCCGCATCTGTGGCCTGGATGAGGGCTATCACCTCATGCAGCTTGCTGTGGACGTTGAGGCGCTGGTCGAGCGTGTCGGGAGGAGGTCGGCGAACGGTGGCAGTGAACAGACTGATCCCCTGCTGACGCACAGCCGGGTCTGCTTCCTTGTACTCGGCGATCACGACGATGTTGGGACCGGACACGAGGTTGGCGGGGTGTTGCGAGGGAGTCTTCTTGTCGCCGCGGGTGATCATGAGCCGGAGGTGAACCCCGTCGGTCATCTCATTGCGGTCCACAACATCCTGCAGCAAGGCCGTCACCCCGGATCGATCCAGCCCGGGTTCGATGGAAACGGTTTCGAGTCCATGGAACAGGCGGTCGAGATGCCGATCGAGGAAGGCAAACCTCCCGTGGTGAAACCGGATCCCTTCCCAGACTCCGTCGCCGATGAGGTATCCGCTGTCGAAGACCGAGATCCGTGCCTGGTCGCGGCGGAAGTACTCCCCATTGACGTAGATCAGCACATCGGCATTGCGTGGGTCGGGGACCGCAGAGTGGGTCGTCTTCGGCACCCTCCGAGAGTAGCCCTGGTGGGGTGAGGGCTAGCCTCGCTGCTGTGATCGACCGAATCGCCGATGCCCTAAACCTGACTGCTGCCCAGAGTCAGCTGTTGCTCACCGGGGTTTGGCTGGTTTCGCTCGCGCTCACCAGGTGGATTGTGCTTGCCGTTGTGCACCGGCGAATCGACGATCCCGCCGTGTGGTACCGCACTCAGAAACTTCTCTCGTACTTGATCACGATCATCGGGCTGGTAGTGCTGGCCTCGATCTGGTTCGAGGGCACCGGAATCGCCACCTACATCGGGCTGATCACCGCCGGTCTGGCGATCGCTTTGAGCGATGTCCTGAAGAACCTGGCGGGCTGGTTGTTCATAGTGCTGCGCCGGCCGTTCCGACTGGGCGAGAGAATCGAGATCGGGGAGCACAAGGGTGATGTCATCGACATCCGGGCGTTCCGGTTCACCCTGTTCGAGATCGCCGGAGAACGGGTCGATGCCGAGCAGCCCACCGGTCGTCTGCTTCACGTGCCGAACGGGCTCGTTTTTACCGAACCGTTGGCCAACTTCACCGAAGGTTTCCAGTATGTGTGGCACGAGATTCCGGTGTTGATCACCTTCGAATCCAACTGGGAGGTCGCCGAGCAGATCCTTGCCGAAGCGATCGAAGAGTTGTCCCCCGATGAGTCGGAGACCCGGGCGTTGGACGAGCTCCGCGAGACGATGGTCGAATACAAAATCGGCTACATGTCAATCGAACCGCGGGTGTTTCTGACAGTAAAGGACAGCGGAGTGCTTCTGACCGGTCGGCTACTGGCGGAGGCGTATTCTCTGCGCCAGGTAGAGGAGTCGGTGTGGAAGACGGTGCTGCGCGCCTTTGCCAAGCACGATGACATCAATCTCGCCTACCCGACCGAGCGGCGGGTTCCCTAAGTGTCGGTGAGTTGGGTGCGCACTTCGGCGAGCACCCCAAGGGCATAGTCGTGGAGTTGCTGGCCGGTCGTTTCTTTGCCTTCGTCGATCAGTTGCTTCGCTCGGTCGCCGAGGGCGGCCATATAGGCGCTCCGCGCCGGCTCGTGGTGGGTGTCGTAGATCTCAGGTTCGGGTCGACTGAGATTGGCCAGGTGGAAACCGTCGAAGCGGGCGGCCTCTTCCCACCGCTCGAGGATGACCATGAAGCTCATTAGGTGAAACGCAATAATTTCGATTCGAAGCTTGTCGTAGTGGGGGGCACAGAAGGTAATCGCCTCCTCATGGAGGTCGCGCGCCTCGGCCAGGTTCCCGGCATCCCCTTCGATCCACGCCGACAGGCTCAGGGCCTCGATCGCCCACCGGCTGAGGGTGGCCTC
>JAZGCP010000211.1:0-10064 GCA_036477035.1 Acidimicrobiia bacterium
ACGACGTCGTTCTCCCCTTGGTCGTGATCGAGGAACTGGACCGCAAGAAGACGAAGATGGACGAAGTCGGCTCCAACGCCCGCCGAGCCATCAGGTTGCTGGAGGACCATGGGGCTTCCGAAATGGGAGGCCTGCGTACGGCGGTCGATCTTCCGGGAGGAGGATCTCTCCGCATCGAGTTGAACGGTGTCGGGTCGCCGAGGCTCCCGGATGTGTTCGACCCGGCTACTCCCGATCACCGCATCCTCTCGGCATGCCTCCAGATCACCGACGCGGGAACCGACGCCATTCTGGTTACCAAGGACGCCGCGTTGCGGATCAAAGCCGCGCAACTGGGCGTCACGGTTCAGGACTATCGAGCCGACACCGTCTCGGTCGATCAGTCGTATTCAGGGGTCATCGAGATCGACACCGATTCGACGACCGTCGACCGCCTGTATACCGATGGCAAGGCGGTCGTCGACGGCCTCGAGGCCACCATGAACCAATTCGTGGTGCTTCACGCCGGGTCCCAATCAGCCGTCGGCCAGGTCGCCGGTGTCTCCCCGCAGCCGACGGTGGTCCGAGTCCCCGGGCACCGCAGGGTCTTCGGTGTCGAATCCAAGAACGTGCGACAGGCATTCGCCATCGAGCTGCTCCTGAACCCGGACATCCCCGCGGTCTCGATCATGGGTCCGCCGGGAACCGGCAAGACGTTTCTGGCTTTGGCCGCCGGGCTGGAGCAGGTGATCGAGGCCGGCCGCTATCGAAAGGTCTCGGTGTATCGGCCTCTGGTCGCGGTGGGGCGGCAGGAGGTCGGCTATCTCCCGGGAGACCTCGGCGAGAAACTCGCTCCATGGATGGCCGCGGTCCACGACAATCTCTACGCACTGTTTTCTGAAGGAGGCGCAACCACGGCCAGGGATGCCCTCGACGAACTGACGGAACGTGACCAACTCGAACTGGCGGCCATCACCTATCTCCGAGGACGTTCGATCACAGGAGAGTTCGTCATCATCGACGAGGCGCAGAATCTCGAACTCCCGACGCTCAAGGTGATCCTCACCCGGATCGGCTCGGACGCCAAGGTCGTGTTCTGCGGCGACTTCACCCAAGTGGACAACCCATACGTTTCACCATTTGGTGGTGCCGCCGCTTTGATCGAGAAGATGAAGGGCAACTCACTGTTTGGTCACGTGACGCTGGAACGAACGGTGCGCAGCCCACTGGCCGAACTGGCGTCGAATCTGCTGTAAGACTCTTAGTCCTTAGTCGTCAGTCCTTAGTCATTAGGTCAGAACCAGAGTCCTCCCGAACTCCTGACTCCTGACTTCAGACTCCTGACTCCGGACTCCTCGGCTAGCGTCGAAGCGTGACCGAGCGCCCACCCAGCTACCCGGGCTCCTCCGGCAAACCTCCTCGGCGAACCGGATTGGCTCGACGGACGGCCCGGGCGGCGGCGAGACGAGTCGATGCGGCGTTCAGCCGAAACGGCCCGGCCTTCCGACAGTTGGCCGTGTCGTGGTCGGCCAATGTCGCAGGAGACACCCTGGTGGCGGTAGGTCTGGCGGGAACGCTGTTCTTCTCCGTCCCATCAAGCGAGGCACGTGGCAACGTCGCCCTGTATCTGCTGCTGACCATTGCACCCTTTGCGGTGGTGGCACCGGTGTTGGGTGGCGTCTTCTCCCGCTTCAAAGGCATCTACCGCGGGGCGATCATCGTCGCCTCATTCCTGCGCACCTTGGTGGCGTTGGTGATGATGCTGGGTCTGACCACGATCTGGCTCTATCCGCTCGCCTTCGGCATGCTGGTGTTTTCCCGCCTCTACGGCATCTCGAAGAACAGCCTGCTCCCCATCGCCCTCGCCGAACCGGTGGCACTGGTGAGCGCCAACGCCCAACTCGCCCGCATCGGGATCCTGGCCGGAGCGGTCGTGCTCCCACTCGGTGCGCTGGCGGCACAGATCGATCCTGCGGTCGCCCTGGCCCTGGCGGCCGCCTTCTTCTCTATTTCGACCTTTACGGCTTTCGGCCTCCCCAATCCCCGACGAGCCGAGCCGGTCGACGGTGACATCCTCGACACGCCGTGGCCGCAACGTCCCCCGGCACCACGACGGGCGCTTGGCCTATCGCGGCTGGCAACGGCCGGCGTCCGGTTGCTCAACGGATTCCTCTTGCTCCTGCTGGCCTTCGAGTTTCGAGACACCAACACCCGGGCCTTCGACTTTGCGGCGCTGATCGCCGCCGCCGGCGTCGGATATGGCCTGGCTTCGATGGTCAGCCCGGTGCTGGAGCGCCGAATCCGAGAGGAGCCGATGGTGGTGGCGGCTCTGGCACTGGAAGCGGCCGCAGCCTTCATTGCCGGGCAATTCTTCGGACTGGCGGCTGCGGCCGCATTGGCTGCCGCCGCCGGTCTCGCCTGGGGAACCGCCAAGTTCGCTTTCGATGCCATGCTCCAGGCTTCGGTCCCGCCCGACCAGTCCGGGAGGGCATTCATCCGCAGCGAGACCCTGTTCCAGCTGGCATGGGTGATCGGGGCGATCATCCCGGTCGTTCTGACCGTCGATGCCGAGGTAGGCCTGGCACTCGCCGGCGTGGCGGCGCTCACCGCGCAGACGGTGTTCGTCTCGGGTCTTCTGGTCGACAGGTAACGCCTATCGGCTCGCCCCGTTAGCCCTCTTCCGGCGCCGGAGTTTCGATCGTCACCGTCACGCCCTTGATCATGGCGGCGATGGCCGCAGCAGCAGTCAGCCGCGGAGCCAGGACGACACCGGCCGCGGCAGCAGCTGCCGCGTGTAGCAACCTGAGCTTGACCGCCGGTGAACCGTCGGGTCCACCGATCGTGACCGTGCGCGCCATGGCGGTTTGAAAGAGGTTCGAAAAGGTTTCGTTCACGGGCGTCACGATAGCGACAAGGTGGCACCCTACCGCCGTAGGCTCAGACCCTATGAAAGCCTTCCAGATCGAGACCGCGGGGGCTCCCCTCCTGGAGACCGAGCTGGCCGAACGGGATCCGGGCCCCGGTGAGGTAGGCGTCTCGATCGAGGCAGCCGGGATCTGCCGCTCCGACGTCCACTACAAGTCGGGCACCCGTCCGGTACCGACGCTTCCGCTGGTCCTCGGGCATGAGGTGGCGGGGAGCGTGCAATCCATCGGCGACGGTGTCGGAACTCACCAGATCGGTGACCGGGTGTGTTTGCATTATCTGGTCACCTGCGGCCAATGTGGCCCGTGCCGCCGCGGTGCCGAGCAGTTCTGCGATTCCGGCCAGATGATCGGTCTGGACCGTCAAGGTGGATACGCCGAGTCGATCGTCATTCCGGCCCGAAATGCCCATCACATCCCCGACGGGGTGTCTACCGAGGCTGCGGCCGTGATGATGTGCTCGACCGCCACCTCACTGCACGCTCTGCGCCGCGGCCGTGCCGGACCGGGATCGAAAGTGGCAGTGTTCGGATCGGGAGGGCTTGGGATGTCGGCGATTCAACTGGCCCTGGCGATGCAGGTCGACGCGGTATTTGCGATCGACACCAATCAGGTGAAGCTCGATGCCGCCGAGGATCTCGGTGCCATTCCGATCGACGGGTCGGGCGACGTAGTGGCGGCGGTACGGGCGTCGTCGGCAGGCGGGGTCGACATCGCCCTCGAACTAGTTGGTTCGGCGCCCCTGATGGCGAAGGTGGTTGCGTCTCTGGCTCCGGGGGGCCGCGCCGTCGCGGTAGGGATCACGGACAGTGAGTTCGGGCTCGACCCGTATCGGGATCTCATACGTACCGAGGTCGAGATCCTCGGTTCGGCCGACCATCTCGCCAGCGAGATCGATGAACTCCTGACCTGGGCACAGCAAGGGATCATCGATATCGACCGGCTCGTCACCCAGCGCGTCCCGTTCGAGTTGGCACAGGTGAATGCCGCACTGGACCGACTCGAGGGCTTTGGTGATGAGATTCGTTCGGTCATCACGTAGAACAGGGCGCCGCCCGGAGGGCGGCACCACCGTGCGGAGGCGTTCGAGGCCGAGTAGGACTCGAACGGTGGGGCTAGAACGCGAAGAGCAATGGAATGACGCCAGAGCGTCCGCCTATTGGCGGACGCTCTAAGGAGCCCGTGCCATTAGCGTCGCGGTGGTGATGCTCCCTTCCCAGATCCGCCAAGCGATTGAGGCCCATGCCAGGTGGGCGTTCCCGCATGAAGCATGCGGGCTTCTCGCCGCCGACGCCGATGGCCGTCTGCGGATGGCGTACTGCCTCACCAACGTCGAAGGCCACTCGAGTCGGTTCACGGTCGATCCTGTCGAGCATTTCGGGGCGCAGTCCCACGCCGAACGTCAGGGTTGGAAGATCGCCGGTTCGTTCCACTCTCACCCCCGTTCCGCCGCCGAGCCATCGGCTCACGACGTCTCCGGGGCACTCGACCCGAATTGGGTCTACCTGATCGCCGGGCCGGTGAAAGAAGAGGTGCCCATCCGTGCCTTTCGGATCCGTTCCGGCTCCGTGGAGGAGCTGAGCATGGTGGCAGCGCGGTGAATCTCTCCTATCACGGCCTGGTCGATCGACTGCGTGCCCAAGTACCGGAGATCAGCACATCGGATCTGGCCGATCGGCTCGATGCTCCGCCGATGCTCATCGATATTCGTGAACCGCAAGAGGTCCGATCCGGAGTAATCCCCGGCTCGCTCCCGGTGCCCCGCGGCATCCTCGAAGGCGCCATCTGGCAACTCAGCCCCGACCCGAGCAGCGAAATCGTGTTGATCTGCGACGGTGGCAACCGAACGATCTTGTCGGCGGCGTCTCTGCGGTCGATGGGGTTCACCAATGTGTCCTCACTTGCCGGTGGGACCACCAAATGGCGGATGGAGGGAAGACCGTTCATCGTCCCCGGACGTGAGTCCGTAGCCGGTACGCCGACGGTGCAGCTCAGCGCAGACGAAGAGTCGCGCTATGCCCGACATCTGGTGCTCGAAGGCGTAGGTCCCGCGGGCCAACAACGTCTTGGCGCTGCCGCGGTGCTCATTGTGGGCATCGGGGGCCTTGGCTCACCCGTAGGCCTCTACCTCGCCGCGGCAGGCGTTGGGCGCATCGGGTTGGTCGATCCCGACGTGGTTGACGTCACCAACCTGCAGCGTCAAGTGATCCACGACACGACCCGACTCGGGACACGCAAGGTCGATTCGGCGGCGACTGCCATCCAGCACCTCAACCCCGGAGTCACCGTCGACCGGCACCCGGTGGCCCTGCGATCCGACAACGTTCTGGATGTTCTCAGCGGATACGACATCGTCATCGATGCCACCGACAACTTTCCGACCAGGTACCTGCTCAACGACGCCTCACTGCACCTGCGGATTCCGGTCGTTCACGGCTCGGTATACAAGTTCGAGGGACAGGCTTCGGTCTTCCGGCCGTACGCCGGTCCTTGCTATCGCTGCCTCTTCCCACAGCCACCTCCCCCGGAGTTTGCCCCCAATTGCGCCGAGGCGGGTGTACTCGGAGTTCTCCCCGGCACTATTGGCATGATCCAGGCAACCGAGGCCATCAAGGTGATCCTCGGCACCGGTAAGACCCTCGAAGGTCGGTTGCTCACCTATGACGCCCTGACCGCGGAGTTCGGAACGCTGACGATTCGACGTGATCCCGGTTGCCCGGCCTGCAGCGACGAGAACCGGCCACCGATTCTCATCGACTACGACGACACTTGTTCCCCCGCCGGTTCGGTCACCCGGCGCTGACCAAACGCCATACGAGATCGGCCTGGAGCAGGTACACCTCGCCGTCGGGACCTACTCCAAACGAGGCCAAACCCCGGAGCCGGGGAAGAAACACATCGTCGTGGTCGGTGAGCAGTGCGTGATCGGCGAAAGGCACGGCGCGCCAGCCCCATACCTCGCCGCTGCAGTAGTCGCCGTACAGGTAGGTCCCCTGAAGCTCGGGTATCGCCGTCCCTCGGTAGACGACGCCACCGGTGATCGAGCATCTGCCTTGCTCGTGGGCGTATTCGACCGCAGGGACCAGGAAAGCATCGTTGTCACAAGGGTCAACCCGAAAACAGTGGGTTCCTTCGACATCCGGCCACCCGCCGTTTTGGCCACCGACGTGGGCGTTGAGCAGGTCTACCTCTTCCCACGCTGCCTGACCTACATCCCCCACCCACAGGTCGGAACCATCGAAGGAGAACCGCCATGGGTTGCGAAGCCCGAAGGCCCAAACCTCGGGTGCGCCGCCGGAACCATCGGCAAACGGATTGGTGACCGGAATCCCGTACGGATCGCCGGCGTCGAGATCGATGCGCAGGATCGTGCCGAGCAGCGAGAACGGATCCTGTCCGTTGTCGAACTGGTCGTTGGATCCGCCCCCGTCTCCGAGCGCCAGGAACAGGAACCCATCCGGTCCGAAATCAATCATTCCACCGTTGTGGTTGGTAGCCGGCTGGTGGAGGGTCAGGATCGTCTTGCTGCTCCCGCCATCTGCGATTCCCGCCGAATCCAATCTGTACTCGAGAACAGTTGTGGCACCGTCGAGCGCCGAGAAGTGAACGATCATCCGGGCTCGATCATCCGGGTCGAACGCCAACCCCAACAAGCCTTGTTCCCCCGCAAACCGCACCCGGTCTGAAATGTCGAGCACAATGGTTCGGCTGCCGTCATCGAGATCAACGGCGTAGATGATCCCGGGTTGATCGGCAACGAACAGGCGGGGATCGCCCGGCCGGGCCGCGGCCAGGATCGGCTGGACGAACCCGCCGGCGATCAGTTCGACATCTACCCGGATCTGGTCGAGTGGTACGGGTGGAACCGGGACCTCCGTCGTCGCGGACGATTGCGTGGCCGTCCCCGACGTCGGTGCCGCCACGGTCGACGTAGTCGAGGCTGCGCCCACTGCGGTCAAGGAGGGACCAGTCGTCGACGGCGCCACACCGGAAGAATCGGAGCAGGCAGCGACGACGAGGAGCAGCCCGACCAGGGCGAAGCGGATACTCATCAGCGGCAGGGTAAGCGAGTCGGGAGTCTGCACGCTGGCTACTCCTCCACGTACCTCGGATAGGTCGTCTTGGCTCGCTCGGCGTCGAGCAGATCGACCGTCACGGTTGCGCAGGGCTGGTCCTCGGATGTGGTCGCCAAGACCTCGCCATCGGGATCGATGATCCAACTCAGCCCACCCCAGCGCATGCCGAGTGCGTCGGTTCCGCTGCGATTGCTCGATATCCCGAAGGCGCCAGACATGATCGCGGCGGCGCGGCCTCCGGCCAGCCACTTGTCGCGGCTCGCCCACTCGGTGCTGCGCGGGGTCGCCAGAATCCCCACCCCGGCGCGACCCAGGACCCGGGCGTGCTCGGTGAACCAGACCTCGGTGCACATCAGGAACCCGACCTTGCCCAATACCGTCTCGAGGGCGGGGAACGAGCCGGTTCCCCGGTCGTACCATGTCGCCTCCCAGAATCCGTCCTCGTCGGGCAGGTAGTACTTGTGATGGGACACCTGGTAGGAGCCCGACTCCCAGACGAATGCCTCGTTGTGTCGATGGCCGTCGATCACCACCGGGCGGGATCCGAGCACCGTCGACGCTTTCAACTCTCCCAGCCGCTCCAGCCAGGCCTCGTGAACGGCCACAGCTTGGTCCCAACGTTGCGGGTCTACGTCCTTGGTCGCTGCCAGCCACACCGAAAATGGCATCTCGGGCAACAGCACCAGGTCGGAGCCGTTGGCGCGGCAGTGTTCGACCAGGCCGTCCCAAGCTTCGTCGAGTCGACCCGGATCATGCGGGAGTTCACAGACAGTGAGGTTCATGGGATAAGAAGGTATTAGGGAAGAAGGTATTAGGGAACTTTCAACCTAATCCCTAACACCTAACACCTGCTCCGGGTGGCCGAAATGGTCTCGCCGCCGTACGATCCACCGCCTGATCAGTCACCTGTCCCTCGGCGTGCGAGATCTAGATCGCGCAGGAGCCTTCTACGACGCTGCGTTAAAACCTCTCGGCTACGTCCGAGTCTGGACTTCGGATGGAGCGCTCGGATATGGAGTCGCCGGCGGAAACGACCGGCTGGCGATCAAGCTTCGCGACGGTAAGACCGTCGTCACCAGCGACCCCCGTTTTCACTTGGCTCTGCAAGCGCCAGATCGTGCGGCAGTGGACGGCTTCTACACCCGGGCGCTCGAGTCCGGAGGACGCTCCGCCGGAGCACCGGGACCGCGGCCCCAGTACAGCCCGACGTACTACGCAGCCTTCGTGCTCGACCCGGACGGTCACAGGATCGAGGCGGTACACCAATAACGCCGGAAGACGTCCAACGAATGGGACGACCGTGGGACCACCTCATTCTCGCAGCCGCTCGACCCCCAGAGACAACGGATCGAGTCCGACGGCCAATTGGTCCGCGGACGGCACACCTTGGAGGATCATCGCTGCGGCGTATTCACCCATTGCCGGGCTGGTCTTGATGCCGAAGCCCCCTTGGCCGGCAAGCCAGTAGAAGCCCTCCACTTGGTCATCCCAGCCATTCACGGGCTGGCTGTCACGCACAAAGGACCGCAGCCCCGCCCAGGCATTCTGAACCGAACGAATCGACAACGAGCTGACCGACTGGATCCGCTCGATTCCCAGGGCGACGTCTTCCTCGCGGTGGCGAACGTCATGTGGCTCCATCACAAAGGTATCGGCCGGGCTTGCCAGAAGGACGGGACCCTCTGGCTTGAAGTAGAACTTCTCATCGAGGTCGATGACCATCGGCCACGAGCGGTGATCGGCATCTGGCGGTGGAGCGAAGGTGAACGCGGTGCGACGCTTGGGCACCAGTCCGATCGGGGCAACACCCACCGTTCCGGCGACCTCGTCGCACCAGGCACCGGCGGCATTGATCAAGACACCGGCCCGCACCTCGTCGTCTCCGGATCTGATCACCCAGTCCGTACCAATACGCTCGGCGGCTTCGAGGCCGAATCCGGACCTGATTTCTCCACCCCGTTGCCTCAGACCGCGCTGGTAGCCGGTGTGGAGTGCGTGCACCTCCAGATCCATGGCGTGGGGTTCGAGCACTCCCCCCGCCACCACTGCAGGATCGAGCACCGGGCACAGTTCGATGGCCTCGAGCGCGGTGAGCCTCCGCACCGACGGAACGAGTGCTTGTTGTTTGGCGGTCAACCCATCGAGTTGATCCGCCTGCTCTTCAGTTGCAACGAACGCTATCGCCCGCGGCGAAAGAAGCGGGCCATCGGAGAATCCATCAGGCGGTCGATCGAGAAACGACCGGCTGGCGATCGCCAGTCTGCGGACAACCGGCTCGCCGTAGCACTCGGTAAACACCGCCGCCGACCGTCCCGTCGAGTGGAATCCGAGTGTTGGTTCTCGCTCCACCAGTACCACCGAGCAGGTCGCAGAGAGAAAGAACGCAGCGGAAGTGCCGGCGATGCCACCGCCGACCACTGCGACATCGAAACGCTCCATTGTCAGTCTGCGTCGCCGAAGTGCATGGACTACCGATTGAAGCCGATCACCGGCACGAAGTCGATTGGCCCTCTGCTGTGGTGACTCAGCGGCGGTGCAACCGACTGTTCGGTGCGGCGGTATCTGATGCCCCGGTGTCACTCTCCGGACCGGCAACGGCGGCGATGGTCACCACCCGATCGATGTTGGGTTCGGCCTCGAGTCGCTCCGCGACCGCGGCGGCCGCATCAGCACCCAACCCCGGACTCACCTTGGTGAGCACCACCACGACCCGAGCTCCTGCGGGGACTCCTCGCCGGCCCCCCTCGGGATCAGCCAGGACCCGAGCCATATCGACCGGGCGGACCGGATCGTCGGGCAGGCGCCCGGTCAATTCCGTCACCCGTTCCGGCCGATGAGCCACGTCGGCGATGGGCAGCCCGATGGCGTCGATGCCGGCGACGACAACTACCAGTGTCGTCGCGGTCGGAATCACCGGTTCGTGCGGTGCGGGAGCCTTGAAGGGTCTCCCACGCGCTCCATCGGCCTCAGCGAGCAAGTAGTCCACTGTGGCGGTTACAAACAGCCGATCTGCAAGTTCTGGCGCAACACCGGTGACTTTCTCGCCGGCGATGTCACCGACCAGGAATGCCGGTTCTCCACGCTC
>JAZGCP010000212.1:0-2952 GCA_036477035.1 Acidimicrobiia bacterium
TCCTACGGTCAGGGCTCATTCCATCGTCATCTGGCCGTGCTGTCCGATCTCACCACGGTGTACATCGACATCAAGACACTCATCGAATTGGACACTCCGGGCGATCTGTCCGCCGCCGCCGGGCTCCCCGGTGGCGCCTGGCTGTCGCCATTCCTGATCTGAACGCCCTGCCCGGGGGCATAGGTCGACTGCAAGCTGCAAGCTGGCCTACAAGGTGCCTTCGCGAAATCCGATGCGATCGCCGGTCGCAGGATCGAAGAAGTGGAACTTGGCCACATCTACTACGAGGTCCACCGAATCTCCCGGACTGACCGCCACGTCGGAGGACATCCGCGAGGTGAACCTGGAGGTCTGTCCCAGCGAGGAAACATCGGCGCCGCTGTCTTCGAGCATCTCCTCGATGTCGGGCGTGATCACCGGGGGCACGTCGACCTGATAGTGAACGAATGTCTCGGACCCCAGTATTTCGGTCACGTCGGCGGTGACCGAAATCGTCCGCCCAGCACCGTCGCCGGCCATGCTGGCGTGCTCGAAGTCGCCGGGACGAATACCGATGACGAGATCCTTGTTCATGAAATTCTCGATGCCCGGGTGCCGATCCAGCGCCCGCTGACCCACCGAGACCCGGAAACCAGCAAACACGGCTGTGACCGAGTTGCCGGCACCCTCCAGGCGACCCAATGCCATGTTCATCGATGGACTTCCGATAAACCCGGCCACAAACAGATTCCTCGGGTTGTGGAACAGCTCTGCTGGCGGAGCGACCTGCTGGAGGTTGTCCGGGCGCGACTTGCTCACCGGCTTGAGCACCGCCACCCTTTGACCGAGCGTCATCGCCTCGACCTGGTCGTGAGTCACGTACACAGTGGTCGTGGCCAGCCGACGGTGTAAACGCCTCAACTCGGTCCGCATCTGGACCCGCAGCTTGGCATCGAGGTTCGACAGCGGCTCGTCCATCAAGAAGGCCTTGGGTTCACGGACAATTGCCCGACCCATTGCCACCCGCTGGCGCTGACCACCGGAAAGAGCCTTGGGCTTACGGTCCAGAAGTTCGGTGATTTCGAGTGTCTCTGCCGCCTTCTGCACCCTGCGATCGATCTCGGCCTTATGCATCTTGCGGAGCTTGAGTCCGAACGCCATGTTGTCGTAAACCGACATGTGCGGGTACAAGGCGTAGTTCTGGAAGATCATCGCAATGTCGCGATCTTTGGGGCTGACATCGTTAACGACGGTGTCACCGATGCTCAGCTTGCCCTCAGAGATCTCCTCGAGACCGGCGATCATGCGCAAGATCGTCGACTTGCCGCATCCCGACGGACCGACGAGCACCAGGAACTCGCCGTCCACGATCGTGAGGTCCACGTCACCGACGGCACGGGTCCCGTCGTAGATCTTGCCGATCTGTTCGAGTTTGATCTCCGCCATTAACCCTCCCGGGTACAGCGATGCCGCACCGACGTTAGCAATGCGGCTTGTACCATGACCGAGCAGTTGTCTCGCAAGGAATGACGTGTCGGATCCTGTTGCAGTGCTCACCGGAGGAACGGGTGGACTGGGTAGAGAGGTAGCGGCCCGGTTGGCGGAACGCGGTTTTCTTCTGGCGATCACCTACCTCGTCCCGGAAGAAGCCAACGAGGTCGAAGGGCTGCTGCATCTGCCCGAGGATCGACTGTTACTCAAACGAGTCGACTGCACCGATGGCGAAGCCACAACCGCCTTCATCGACGAGGTGGTCGAGAGGCTCGGGGGGCTCAACGTGCTGGCTTGTCTCATCGGAGGATGGGCCGGGGGTCGTGATGTCTACGAGACGGACGATGTCCGATTCGACCGAATGATCGACCTCAACCTGCGGACTTCCTTCAATGCAGCACGGGCTGCGATCCCTCATCTACGTGCTGCCGAATGGGGACGGATCATCATGATGGGGAGCCGATCTGCGGTCGATCCTCCCTCCGGTCAGGCCGCGTACAACGTCGCCAAGGCGGGTGTCATCGCCCTTGCCCGATCGATCGCCGAAGAGGTGTCGGATGCAGAGATCACCTCAAACGTCGTCCTGCCCGCTCTAATCGACACTCCCGCCTTCCGACAGGTGGTCCCGTTCGCCAACTACGTCGACTGGCCGACGCCGGGCGAAATAGCCGCGGTGATCGAGTTCCTCGCCTCCAAAGATTCGTCCGTGATCAACGGAGCAATGATTCCCGTCTACGGAGGATCCTGAGGCAGGATCCTCCGGCCTTAGTCATTAGTCCTTAGTAAGAATCTTGCTAATCGCTAATGACTAACGACTAATGACTTCTTGTAGCCCCGACCGGATTTGAACCGGCGTTACTGGCTTGAGAGGCCAGCGTCCTAGGCCGCTAGACGACGGGGCCGCGGCGGTAGTTGTACCACCTTTGCTCGGGGGGAAGGACTCGAACCCTCAATGCTTGGACCAGAACCAAGTGTGTTGCCAATTACACCACCCCCGAAGGGCCGGGGAATGGTAGCGATGCACCCTTGAGAGGCAAGATGGGACCCCCGAAGGGTCTGCCATCCGTTGGCAGGCTCCTTACCAAGCAGTCGCTAACGATTCCTCCGCGGAGAGGTCAGGGGTGCTGAGGGGCCTGGTACCTGGCCCGCCCACCAGACTCCACCGCGATTGCTCCGGCGAAGCCGAGGCCTCACGCGAGGGAAGAAGAGGTTCATCACCCGGGTGAGATCGTGGGATGGAAGGTTCAGGGACCCGGTGCCTTCGAAGACGAGAGCTCACTCAAGAACGACCGGATCGTCTCGAGAATCTCGTCGGAGGCAACCTGCGGTAGGTGGTCTGTTCCCTCGAACTCGACGAGTTCGGCATTGGGAATGTGGCGAGCGAGCCACCTACCGCCCTCGACCGGCGCGTCGAGGTCTCCGGTTCGATGCAATACCAAAGTTGGCGCCTTGATCTCAAAGACAAGCTCTCGGATGTCGATA
>JAZGCP010000213.1:0-3762 GCA_036477035.1 Acidimicrobiia bacterium
AGTGAACCTCGATTCCGTCCCAGGGGTCTGAGCCGATCCAGTCGCGTGCATCGAAGCGAGTTCCGGTCGCTTCGGGTGCTGCGGCGTGGGCGAGCCTGAGGAATAGCGGTGCGATGTCCATCGGGGAGGGGAGTGAGGCCGGGTCCTCGTCGGGGACGGCCACGGCGCGCATCGGAGTGCGGGTACCGCCGGGGTTCACGGAAAAGACCTTTCCTTTGAACTCGCATGCCAGGGTGGCGAGCCACCCCTCCAAGGCGTGCTTCGAGATCGCGTACATGCCCCACCCGGCGCGGCCTTGGCGACCCACGGTGCTGGACAGGCCAATCACGACCGGTGCCGCTGCCGCCTCCAGGTACGACGCCAGCATTTGGTGGAGGAGGTGAACCGAGGTGACGTTGACCTCGAACACCGATCGCCATTCGTCCTCGGGATAATCGGCGAGTGATACTCCCGGAGGACCCAGCAGTCCGGCCGCATGGACGACCACATCCAGGCTTCCACCCCCGTGGTCGATGGCGGTGGCGATCCGACGCCGTCCGGCCTCCGTGGCCAGGTCGGCTGCGACGGCCACGGCCGACCCTCCGGGTAGTTCGGATATCGAGGCTGCGAGCGCCTCTTCATTGCGCCCGGTAGCAAAGACCCTGGCCCCGCTCTCAACGTATGCAGTGCAGAGGCCGCGTCCGATCCCACTGGAAGCGCCAGTGACGAGGATCGTGCGGCCGGACAGAGGCATGGCGCAAAGAGTAGTGACCGGTTCCCAGCCTCTAGACATCAGAGATCAGACATCAGAGGATCACATTTCTTTCTGAAGTCTGAAGTCTGAGATCTGAGGTCTGCTTGCCCATTCCGGTGGCTCTTCAGCCCACAAAGTGGTGTTTGAGGGTTGACAAGTGGCGTTTAGTGGGGCAAAGTGGGGGCACGTGGAGAACCCGGGAGGCGGCGGCCTTCCACCCCAGAGCGTCTCGCAGAGGCGCCGGATGCCGAGATCGGAGACACCAGGTCGTGTTCCTGGGCGAGTACCAGCACAGCGTGGATTCGAAGGGCCGATTGGTTTTGCCCTCGAAATTTCGCGCTCGTCTCGAACGGGGCCTCGTCGTGACCAAGGGCCAGGAACGCTGTCTCTATGTCTTTCCCATCGATCGGTGGGAACAAGAGGTCGAGAAGGTCAATCGGCTGCCGCGGACCGATCGGCGCAGCCGCAACTACGCCCGCTCCTTCTTTGGAGCGGCCAGCGATCAGATGCTTGACGGCCAGGGCCGGGTCCAGGTACCCCAGTCGTTGCGCGACTACGCAGCCTTGGCCAAGGACGTTGTCGTGGTCGGCGTGGCGGATCGGGTCGAGATCTGGGACGCAGAGTCGTGGGCGGTCAACAGCAGCGAAGCCGACGAACTCTATGCCGGAATCGAAGAAGCGCTCAGTGGGGAAGGAATTTGAGCTGTGCAACTCGACAGCGGATCTCCCGACCCAGCGTCAGCCCTCTGGATGCCATGTGGGAAGCCCCTTACTCCGCCCGCTTCCATTTTGGCGCCAGCGCTCCGGGGGGCTGACGGTGGGTCGGAACCATCAGGCACCGGACGAAAACGGTTCGGAGTATCACGTTCCGGTTCTAGCCGACCGGGTCGAGCATTGGCTGGGGTCACTCGGCGGAACGATTGTCGACGCCACCTTCGGGGGCGGCGGTCACAGTCGGGTTCTGCTCGATGCCAACGCCGAGCTTCGTGTGCTGGCTATCGATCGGGATCCGGAAGCGGGACGCCGGAGCGCCTCGCTCGGATCACGACTGACGTTTCACCGGACGGACTTTCGGAAACTCGAATCGGTACTACAGGAGGAGCATCTAGATGAGATCGATGGAGCCCTTTTCGACCTCGGTGTCTCATCGCGTCAGCTCGACGTGGGGGAGCGAGGTTTCTCGTATAGACGACGCGGCCCGCTCGACATGCGGATGGGGCCGGATGCGGAGCTCGATGCCGACGTCATCGTCAACCAATGGCCCGCAGCAGATGTCGCTCGAATTCTCAGACGTTATGGCGAAGAGCGCTACTCCGGCAGGATTGCCCAAGCCATCGTCAAGGCGCGTCCCATCGCGGACACACTGGAGTTGGCGGGCGTTGTCGCCGACGCCGTGCCGGCTCGGGCGCGGCGCTCTCGTCACCCAGCTCGACGATCTTTCCAGGCCATTCGCATCGTCGTCAACGACGAGCTCGCTGCGCTCACCGATGCACTCGACGTCGCCATGCGGCTGCTGCGACACGGCGGAAGGATCGTGGTGATTTCCTACCACTCGCTGGAGGATCGCATCGTCAAGCGGAAGTTTGCGAGCGAATCGCTGAGCTGCACATGCCCTCCCGACTTCCCGGTGTGCGTATGTGACACGGTCGCCAACGTGAGACTGCTGGCTCGCGGTGGTGAAACTCCTTCGGCCGCCGAGATCGAGGCAAATCCGCGAGCGCGCAGCGCCAGGCTGAGAGCGGCGGAGCGGCTGACATGACGGCGCGTCTTGCCCCGGTTCATGGGAAGTTGCCGCGGCGTGCGCGCCAGTTCCATGTGGTTCTCGGCCCCGGAACCAGGCGTCGCGGGCGACGTCGCTACTGGGTACTGCTGGTGGCGGCGTTGACGGCCGCATTCCTCGTCTCGGTATACGCCCGGATAGCACTTGATCGGAGCGCCTTCGTCGTCACCGACATCGAGCGACAGATCGCGGTCGAAGAGGCCCGGTATTGGGATCTCCGGCTTCAGGTGACAGAACTTCGGGCGCCAGAGAGGATCTCCTCGTTGGCCGCCGAGATGGGCATGGTGTACCCCGAGACCGTACGGACGATCGAGGTTCCCGGCTTGGGCGAGTCGGGGACCGGGGTCGAAGAACGTTGGATCGATCTGAAGGCGCTGCTGGGCGCCCAGCCGTAGGCGGGGTGCCGTTGCGGCACCGAGGGAGTGAGGAGGAGTCCATGGAGCAGGAGCCGCGAAGACGGCTTAACGCTCGTCTGGTTTCGGTGGGGGTGTTGCTCGTATTGGGGTGGACCCTGATCGGATACCGCCTCACAGTGGTCCAGGGAGCGCGGGCAGAAGAGTTCGCAGCCCGTGGACTAGAGCAGCGTCGCCATCGCGAGACTTTGGCAGCCGATCGCGGCACGATCTTCGATCGAGATGGACGGGAGTTAGCGGTCTCCGTCGAGGGTGTCACCATCTATGCCAATCCTCATGAGATCTCCGATCCCGAGAACCTTGCTTCACTGCTTGCTCCCCTGGTAGGTCGCAACCCCACCGACCTGGCCCAAGATCTGGCGGGCGATACCGCCTTTGTCTATGTGGCCCGCCAGCTGGATCCCGAGAGCGCTGAGCCGATCAGGGAAGCCGGGCTCACCGGGGTCTACTTCGCCAGCGAGCCGCGACGGGTGTATCCCACCGGGGTACTGGCAGCACACGTCGTCGGATTCGTGAGCGACGGCGACAACGTCGGACTCGAAGGTATCGAACTCTTCTACGAAAGCGAGTTGGCCGGGACCCCGGGGGCGCTTCTGGTCGAGCGTGATCCCCAGGGCCGGCGTATTCCACAGGGTGATTACCTGGTAGAGCATCCCGAGCAGGGCTCGGACCTGGTACTCACCATCAAGAGCGAGATTCAGTATTCGGCGACCCAGGCGCTGGCTGCCGCGCTCGAAAGGACCGGCGCCGCCTCGGGTTCGGTCGTGGTCCTCAATCCGGAAACGGGCGAGATCCTGGCGATGGCCAATCTGCCTTCGTTCGATCCGAATGACCGTG
>JAZGCP010000214.1:0-7709 GCA_036477035.1 Acidimicrobiia bacterium
GAGCAGTGTTGCCGGGATAATCCTTGCCGGTGGGGCGGCCGAGAGAATGGGTGAAGCAAAACAGTTGCTGCTCCACCGGGGACACCCCCTGCTGCAACATGTGGTCGATGTCGCCGAGGCGTCCCAACTGGAGCCGATCGTGGTGGTTACCGGCGCCTACGGCGACGATGTGGAGGAGTCACTCCGCCTCGAAAGAGCGACGACGACACGCAACCTCGACTTTCGCCGCGGCAACATGTCGTCACTCGAAACCGGAGCCGAAGCCGCCCCCGATGCCGAAGCTCTGATCCTTCTCATGGGCGATCACCCCGAGATACGAGTCGAAGTGGTGGACCAGATGGTTGCGCTGTGGATCGACAGCCGACCGTGGGCAGCGGTTGCCGCCTACGCCGATCGGGTGGCGCATCCGTTCCTACTTTCACGATCGGCTCTCGACGAGGCGACCGCCCTGGGAGGTCGAAAGCTGCTGTGGAAGCTGCTGGCAGAAGATGACACAGGTCGGGTGGTGCACCTCCCGGTCGACCATCCGGCGCCGATCGACGTCAACACACGAGCCGATTACGAGCGACTGACCGGCGAGTGAGGTCGGGACTCAGTTCTCATCGCGGAGCCGGATCGGTCCTATGCGTTCCGGCTTGATGCCCTGGTTCCCTCCGATGAATGCACGGACCCGATCCATGTCTTGCTTGACGTCGCCGGAAGGAATGAAGTCGGGTCCGATCCGAATCGTCTTTTTCCCACCATCCACGCCGACCAACACGATCGGGACCGCGGCCGCCGTGGCGATCCGGTAGAACCCGGACTTCCAGTACTCGCGCTTGCTCCTGGTTCCCTCGGGGGTGATAACCAGCACCAGATCGTCGACCGCATCGAAGGCGGCGACACTTTGACCGATGATGCCGGCGGCTTTACCCCGGTTCACCGGGATCCCGCCGAGCATTCGGAAGAACCAGGCGTACGGCTTACGAAACAACGTGTGCTTGCCAAGCCACCGGATGCGGACTCCCAGCGCAGGTGCCACAACCATCGCCAGGGGAAAGTCCCAGTTCGAGGTGTGGGGAGCAGCAACGACCACCATCTTCGGGTGGGGCGGCAGCTCTCCGTCGAGGCGCCACCGAATCAAGCGCAGCACTGCCCGTGCAATACGTCTGATCATGTCGATGACTCCCGGCGTGGTGTTGGGCCCCATTGTGGTCGGCGGACTGCCTGTACATATCCTGGCGCTGATGAGCAGAGACCGGATACCCAAAGTCGTGTTTCTTTGTGTACACAACGCCGGCCGATCCCAAATGGCCGCGGCATTCGCTCGTCACCTGGGAGGAGATCGAATCGACGTCTTCTCGGGAGGCTCCGATCCGACTTCCGCCGTCAATCCTGGTGCAGTCGAGGTCATGGCCGAAGTTGGGATCGACATCAGTGCCTTCAGTCCGCAGCACTGGACCGACGAGATCGTGGCAGCAGCCGATTTGGTCGTCACGATGGGTTGCAGTGACGAATGTCCCCTATTTCCGGGTGTCACCTACGAGGAGTGGCCGCTGTCTGATCCTGCCGGTGTACCGGTCGAAGAGATCCGGACCGTTCGTGATGACATCCGGAGACGGGTGGCCCGGCTGCTGATCTCACTGGGCATCACCGTCGAAACCTAGATGCCGTACCGGGTACGAATCGGTTCGGCTCTGTCCGACAGATCCTGGCTTTGACCCTGACGCAGGTTCTCGAAGCGGACTGACGGTCGGGCTCAGTCCGCGGTGCCCTCCCACATGGCCATGAATTCGGGGCTGGACTCAATGAGGTCATCGAGCGTGCCGATCGCGACCACCCGGCCGCCATCCATCACGATGATCTGATCGGCACGCTGCAGGGCCGGCCGACGATGCGACACGACGAGGCTGGTCACTCCCGCCCGATCGCGGAACAACTGCTCCCACAGCAACCGCTCCGTCTCGACGTCGAGAGCGCTCGACACGTCGTCGAACACCAGTAGGTCCGGACGGCGAACGAACATACGAGCCGTTGCCGAGCGCTGTATCTGTCCACCGGAAAGCCTCACTCCCATCGGACCAACCATCGTCGACAGCCCCCCGGCCATGTCGGCGACATCCGTGGACATCACCGCGGCGTCGATCGCCTCCAGAACCTGCTCCTCCTGATCGCGCCGGCCCATCAGCAGGTTCTGCAGCAGCGTCATCGAGAAGAGTCGCGGCACCTGGGGGGTGTAGGCCGAGCGAGGCGGAATGAAGAACGTTGCCGGATCAGAGACCACCTGGCCGTTCCACGACACCGTGCCGCGGTCGGTCTTGACGAGGCCGAGAATCGAACGCAGCAGCGTCGTCTTACCGGCACCGATGCGGCCGGTGACGACGGTGAAGGAGCCACTGGGCACGCTGAACGAGACTTCATCGATGCCGACCCTGGTCTTCGGATAGTGAAAGGTCAGGTCCACGACATCGAGCCGCTCCAGCGGGGCGAAATGAGGCGGGATCACCTCCGGTTCAGCGAGTGGCCCCGACAGGTTGAGCTTCTTCGGCTCGACCAGGCGCATGGGGTCGCCCTCGCCCATCAGTTCGATCATCCTTCGGAACGACACTGCCGCCTGCTGATAACGGGCGATGAACAGTCCGAGGAAGAAGACGGCGTCGGTGACGAAGCCGAGAAAATAGACGAACACGGCGAACTCGCCAACGGTGAACTCGCCACTGCTCATCGCCCCGGCAGTCACGATGAGGATGATCCCGGTCCCGATGCTGATGGTGTTCCAGAACAACGATTCGAGCGCCGAGGTGAGTACCCGATCGCGCACCATCACGGTCCGGCGCTGCTCGTTGAGCCTCCGGAAGTGGGCGATCATCGGTCGTTCTGCTCCGGCCACCTTGACCGACTGGGCCGAGCCGAACATCTCCCCGATGGCCTCGGTGATCCGACCGGTGGCCTCGCGGGCGGCTTCTCTGTATTGCTTGATTCGGCGCCGTGCTGCGGCCGCGATCCATACGACGGCGACGGTCGGCGCAAACACATAGAACGTGAATTCGCCGTCGATCCCGACCAGTATCCATATGGCCACCGCGGAAAAGGCGAACAAACCGAGCATGTCGATCGTCCAGGCGAACGACTCCTGGATCTCGTCGACATCGTCTCGGAAGCGGCTGATCGCCTCTCCCGGCGACTCTTTCATCGACTGGGCCCCCGGCAGCTTGAAGATCTGTTCCAGCATGTTGCGTCGCAGGAGGGTGCTGATGCGAAATACCAGGTGAATGTCGCTCCACATTCCAAACACCATGATCGTGATCCGGGCGAATCCGTACGCAACCATGACTGCCACCAGCGTCGCAACCGTGAATCCAGTCGTCGTCTCGCCGGTGATCCGGTCGAAGAAGGCGCGCGTGATCAACGCCGGGATCACCGGCATCACCCACATCGTTGCCCAGATCGCCACGTTGATCAGGTAGCGGCCCTTGCGGAAGGCGATGAGGCGCTTGCCGAGCTGGGCGGTGGGAATCTGTCCGCCGTTCATGCGAGTAGCTCCTCGATTCCGGTTCGCAGCAGGCCGGCAAAGCGAGAGCCGTCATCTGCGGCGAGAGTGGCGCGGGCGCCGTGCTCGACGACCCGGCCATTCTCGAGAATCAGGATGTCGTCGGCACGCTCCACAGTCGCCAGGCGGTGAGCGATGATCACACCGGTTCGCCCTTCCAGCAAGCGGTCCACGGCGCGCTCGATGAGAACCTCCGTGGCCGGGTCCAGGCGGGACGAGGCCTCGTCGAGGATCACCAGACCGGGGTCTCGCAAGAAGATCCTGGCAAAGGCGAGCAGCTGAGCTTGGCCGGCCGATAGCCCTCCCGAACCGGATTCGAGCATCGTGTCGAGGCCGGCGTCGAGCGAGCGAACCCATTCGCCGACCCCGAGATCATCGAGGACCGCCCAGATCCGGTCGTCGGCGATCGACTCATCGAAGAACGTGAGGTTGTCGCGCATGCTGGCGCGAAACAGTTGGACCTCCTGGGTGACCATCCCGATGCGGGCGCGCCGATCGTCCCGCGCCACATCGGGCAGCGCGATTCCGCCCATGCGGATTTCGCCGACAGTCGGGTCGTAGAGACGGGTGAGTAGTCGTGCCAGCGTCGACTTGCCGCTCCCGGTCCTGCCCAGGAGCCCCAGCACCCGGCCGGCGGCGATCTCCACGTCGAGTCCTTCGAGGACTATTTCGCCGTCGGAGTCGTCGTCCAGGTAGTCGAAGTCCAAGCTCTCGATGACGATCTCGAGCGGCCCGGTCGGGAGAGTGCGGGTGCCCTCCTCCGGGAGTCGCGTCTTCGCCGCGAACAGCTCTTGGACCCGCTCGATCCCGGCACCGGCCTTCTGCAAGTCCTCCATTTGAGTGCGAATCTGCTCGACGGGGTGACGCAGCATGTCGGTGTAGTGAAAGACCAGGTACACCGAGCCGATTGTGATTACTCGGTCACTCAGCAACGCAGAGCCGAGCCAGAAGACCATCGCCAGGCCGAAGATGTAGACCCCGATCGAAGTCCCCCACATCACGGCAAAGCCAAAGCGGCCCCTCACTTCGAGCGGGAGCCATTCGCGGTGAACCTCGGTAAAACGGTGCATCATGTAGGGAACGGCACCGTTGGCTCGGATGTCCTCGGTCCCGCCGAGCTGCTCGCCGAGGAAGCCGAAGAACTCGGCTCGCTTGCGCCGAACTGCTTTCCACCAGGGGATGGCGACGCCCTGCATCCCGATCATCGCCACCATGGCGACGACTGCGAATCCGGTCATTCCGATTCCAACCCAGGGGTGCTCTCGCCACAACAGGACGATCACGGCGACCAGCAGCACGAGGTTCCCCGCCACGTGAACCACGAACTTGGAGAAGAAGTTCGACAGTGTGGTGACGTCGCCATCTATTCGCTCGATGAGTTCGCCGGGGGAGGTGCCCTTGTGGAATGACATATCCAGGTCGAGAAGATGCTCGGCGAGGTCGGCCCGTAACTCGTTGGTCGCGGTCCAGCCCACGTGTTCTGCGAAGTAGGTGGCCGCGACGTTGAGAGCCTGGTGTCCGACTGCCAGCACGATGAATGTCGCCCCCAAGCCCAGCAGGGCACCAGAGTCGGAGCCCTCTACGGCGCGGTCGATAAAGCTGCGGATGAGTTGCGGGTTGATCACCTGGAAGGCGATTCCGGTGAGCAACAGCACCCACAAGGTGATGACCCGGGTTCGAAGCGGGCGTAGGTAGTGCCGTAATAGTCGCCAATAGGCGCGGACCGGGATCATGGGGCTCCTCGATGTGCGTGGCGCGGACGCGCCGCAGTAGCAGGGTTCAGAGGGATGACGGGGCCGGTGAGCCTCACGTCGGGTCCGCTAGCGGACCGGGAAGGTCACCGGGTTCGGGACTGAGCCTTTATGAACATCGCGGATACCTCCGTCGAAGAGCCAACGGCGTGATGCTGGCAGGAATGAGGGTGGGGGTCAATCGAGAGGAGAGTCTTTGGGGGTTTCGGATTCGTTGTCCGTTCCAGACCGGGCAGCCTCCCCGACCTCGGACGTACTCGACCGGCCGTCGTCAGCCCACCATCGAGTTTCCCGTTTCCCGAACGAACACTCTGATGTCTGATGTCTGATGTCTGATGTCTGATGTCTGATGTCTGGCGACTCCCGACTCCCGACTCCTGACTCCTGACTCCCGATTCCGAAGTACCGTCCTCCGGATGCCACCGACTCCCGATCGTTTGCGCCGCTCGTGGCGGTGGGGGTTTACCGGCTTGCTGGTGCTGGCCATGGTGGCGGCCACCCAGATGCCGGCCGGTCTCGGCATCCTGGCTCCTTTCATGCGCGACGACCTCGGGGTCAGTCGTACCCAGATCGGCATTCTGATCACCACATCGGTCCTGGGGGCTGCTGTCATCTCGCCGCTCATGGGGCGCGTCGTCGATGTTCTCGGGGGGCGTAAGGGCATTGCCCTGCTCTTTATCTCCGCCGGTCTCGGACTCCTCGGATTGGCAGTGACCTCCTCCTACTGGTGGATGTTGGTGCCAGTCGCCATTGCCGCGTTGGCTCAGGCGTTCGGCAACCCGGCGACGAACAAACTGATTGCAACCCACACTTCTCCGGGTAGGCGGGGCATCGTGACCGGCATCAAGCAATCTGGGGTGCAGGTCGGCATTTTCGTTGCCGGCCTGACAATGCCGGCTGTTGCTGCGGCATGGGGTTGGCGTTGGGCGATCGGTCTCGTGGTGGCGGTCCCACTGGTCGGGTTGGTGATGGCTCTGGTGCTGCTGCCAAGTGACGAGAGGACCGTCGTCGAGGACCAAACCGACGCCGGTGGCGGGGTCGATCGCTTGCCGGCGGCGATAACGTTCCTCACCGCATACGGGGCCCTGATGGGGTTCGGTGCGGCATACACGTTCCTGGTTCCCCTCTTTGCCGAGGAGGCCCTCGGGATGTCCGAGCAGGCCGGTGGAGCCGCCGCCGGGCTCATCGGATTCGTCTCCCTCTTCGCCCGTATCGCATGGTCCCGATATGCGGATGCCCACGGCCGACACGATCTCACACTGGCGATCATGGCGGTCGGTTCGGTGGGAGCCGCTCTGGTGTTCATGGTGGCGCAGGAAGGTGCGCCGTGGCTGTTGTGGATCGGAGCGATCGCCACCGGCGTCACCTCCTCATCGTGGAATTCTGTCGGCATGTTGGCTGTGATCGATCATGCCGGGGAGGAGAAGTCGGGACGAGCCAGTGGCATCGTGATGTTCGGGTTTCTGGCCGGCTTGGGCGTTGCTCCGACACTGTTCGGATGGTTGGTGGACCGCACCGGTTCTTACACGCCGATGTGGATTATTTCAGTCGGAGCCCTCGGTCTGGCGGCCGTGCTGGCGGTGTGGTGGGTACGGAGAACACCTCCGGAGTCGGGATGGGCCGGCTGATCTTGCGACTGGAGCGTCCGCTACGCTCGGCTTCCGTGAGCAGTGAACTCAGGGTTCTGATGTCCGAGGATTTGATCCTCGAGCGAGTCGAGGAACTGGCGGCGACAATCAGCCAGGATTACGCCGGCAAGGGCGAATTGGTCCTGATCGGTGTGCTCAAAGGTTCGTTCATCTTCTTGGCCGACCTGGCACGCCGTCTCACGATCCCGCATCGGGTCGAGTTCATTGCGGTCTCGTCCTACGGCGACAACGAGAGCACCGATCCCGGCGCCGTGAGGCTGCTGATGGACGTTCGGCACGACATCGGCGGCCAACACGTCTTGGTGATCGAGGACATCGTCGACACCGGACACACCCTGGCCTACTTGCTCAAACTGCTCCAGGCTCGGGGACCAGCCTCGCTCGAGTCATGCACGCTGCTCCGGAAACCGGATCGGAGCGAGGTCGATGTCGAAGTCGCCTACCTCGGATTCGACATTCCCGATGTCTGGGTGGTCGGGTACGGGCTCGACTTCGCCGAACGCCACCGGACGCTTCCCTCGATCTGTGTCATCCCTCAGGATGGGTGATCAGAACCCTCTGCCGGCTGCACGACGCGGTCGGTAACGCTCAGGAGGCCTCGAGCAGGAGCCGCAGGGCGCGATTGGTGATGCGGGCCTGTTCGGCTGCGGTCTCGCTCAGCTCCGACACCAGATCGTTGCCCAGCCGTCGGCGGTACGTGACGTCCAGGTCTTCAGCGGATTGGTCGACGACGAACACGACGTAGGGGTGGCCGAATGTCTCCTCGTACTCGGGATGCGA
>JAZGCP010000215.1:0-2363 GCA_036477035.1 Acidimicrobiia bacterium
TACGCGCTGTTGATCCGTCGCCGCACCGGGAAGACGCCGGACGCGATCAAGCTGATGTACCTCAACGGCCCGACGGTCTACGAGATCCCGGTCACGGATGCTCAGCTCGACGCCATGGACCGGCAACTGCGCGCCCTGTGGACGGCCATCGATCGCGCCATCGACCGAGACCTTTTCCCGACTCGAGTGGGGAAGCTGTGCGACTGGTGCTCTTTCCAGGAGATCTGCCCGGCGTTTGCCGAGGCCCGCGAGACTCCGGCGGTGAGCGTCGCCTAGCGACCTACGGAAACACTCCGCGGGCCAACTTGGCGTCCGCCACTCGCTTGATCCCCTTCATCAGTGCTGCGGTACGCATGTCCGTCTTCTCACGGATCGACACCGACAGGACCTCACTGAATGCGCGGTTCATGATTTCGCGCAGCCGGCCGACGATTTCTGTTTCCGACCAGAAGTAGTTCTGCAGATCCTGCACCCACTCGAAATACGAGACCGTAACCCCGCCCGCATTTGCCAGAACATCGGGGACTACGAATACACCTTTGTCGTTGAGGACCAGATCGGCATCGCCCGTCGTCGGCCCGTTGGCTCCCTCGAGCATCACCTTGGCGGTCACCCCCTCGGCAACATCGGAAGTGATGACCCCGCCGATCGCCGCCGGGATGAGCACGTCGCAGTCGAGCCTGAACAGTTCGTCATTGGTGATGACGTCGCCGCCGGCGAAGCCCTCCAGCACCCGGTTGTTGTCCACATATTCCATGGCCTCTGCGACGTCGATCCCGTTGCCGTCGTAAATGCCTCCGGCGTGATCGGAGATTCCGATCACCTTGCAGCCGAGTTCGGATGCGGCCAGGGCGGCAAACTTGCCGACATTGCCAAACCCCTGGATCACGACCCGAGCGCCATCGACCTCGAGGCCGCGTTGGTCTGCGGCTAGAGGGAGCAGGCTGATCAGGCCCCTGCCGGTGGCCTCGCGTCGAGCTACCGAGCCTCCCAGCGCCGGAGGCTTCCCGGTGACGACCGCCGGTTCCGAATGTCCGACGTGCTGGCTGTAAGTATCCATTATCCAGGCCATGACCTGCTCGTCGGTCCCCATGTCGGGAGCGGGGATGTCCTTGTTGGGACCGATGAAGTTGATGATCTCGGTCGTGTAGCGACGGGTCACCCTTTGCTTCTCAGCACGCGACAGTTTCAACGGGTCGACCCGTACCCCACCCTTGGCACCGCCGAACGGCAGACCGACGATGGAGCACTTCCAGGTCATGAGCATGGCGAGCGCGGCAACCTCTCCCAGGTTGACGTCGGGAGAAAACCTGATCCCCCCCTTGGTGGGGCCCATCGTGAGCACGTGCTGAACCCGATAGCCGAACAGGCTGTCCACCTCTGAGTATTCGTCGTGGCGATACGGAAACGTGACGACCATCGACCGCTGTGGAACCCGGAGTCGCTCGGCAACGTTTTCGTCCAGCCCCATTCGTTCGGCGACACGATTGAACGTGGAAACAGCCTCGGTGTAGAGCGGTGAGTCCAACTCCCGCGCAACGTCGCTGAGAATCTCGTTGTTCACAGGCCCTCTCTGGTGTTGGCGCCGGTCAATCTAATCCCAACCGAGGTACACCGGTCGCTCTGCCGAGACGTGTCAGTGCTCTTCGGTAGCGTGGGGCTGTGACCGCTGAAATCCAGGTTGGACCCGAGGACTGGGATGCAGCCGTCGCCGACACCGACGGCCCGCAGTTGGTGGTCGGCGGCCCCGGCGCGGGAAAGACCGAATTCCTGGTACGCCGAGCGCGGCACCTGATTGAAAAGCGCCGGGTCCATCCCGATCAAATCCTCGTGCTGTCGTTCTCTCGCCGCGGCGCCGCCGAGCTCAGGGACCGCATCGGATCGGGCCTCGGTTCGATCAGCAGGATCTCCGCATCGACCTTCCACTCGTTTGCGATGCGGATCATCGAGGCTCACGGCGCGACCGGAGACTGGCACCGGGTACCGACACTCCTCACCGGCCCCGAGCAGGTGGATCTGATCGGCGAGGTCCTCTCCACCGAAGACCCGGCCGGCTGGCCCACGACCTTCAGATCGATTCTGGGGGATCGCGCCTTCGCCGACGAGGTGGCCGATTTTGCGCTCCGCGCCGCGGAGCGACTCGAGGACGGGGCCTCGATCGCTGCTCGAGGACGAGCCGACTGGCGAGGGCTTCCCGGGTTCCTGGCCCGGTATCGCGCCACCCTGGTCGAGCGAGGTCGCATCGACTACGGGACACTGCAGGCGGAAGCCGTGGCGCTACTCGACGATGCGGACACGAGGGAACGACTGGCCCGGACGATTCGCTACGTCTTGGTAGACGAATACCAGGACACGACGGTTGC
>JAZGCP010000216.1:0-15172 GCA_036477035.1 Acidimicrobiia bacterium
AGGTTCGTGACAAAGTCGGTCCGAGCGCCCTCGGCGGCGGCGATCGCACTTTCGAGATCATCGATCTGGTCTTGTATCTCGCTGAGGTCGGAACCGAGATCGGCCCCTGCCGGGGCAGCGACGAGAAGAGACACGATGACGGCGAATGCCGGCACCAGTAAGCGTTTCATCAGTCCCGCAGGAATCCCCACATGCCGAAGGCGCTTCCCATCAGTCCGGTAATTCCGCCAAATCCGATAATGAGAAGGCCGTTGCGGATCAGGAAATCAACCGGCACCATGAGCGCACCAGGATCTGTCGAAGTAGAAAACAATTCGGCAATCGATCCGCTCACCGCCCAAACCAGAGCGACCGAAAGGGCCGCGCCGACGAGTCCCTCCATTATCCCTTCGAGGAAGAACGGGATGCGAACGAACCAGTTGCCGGCACCCACGAGCTTCATGATGCTGATCTCGTCGCGCCGGGCGAAGATGGCAATGCGGATCGTGTTGGCGATCAGCACCACCGCGGAGGCGCCGAGAACCACGACGATCCACACCGAGAACGTGCGGAGCCGTTCCGACCGAGCAACGAGTGCGTCAATCGCCTCATCGGCCGCCGACACCTCGCGAATCCCCGGAATCACGACCAATCGGTCGGTTATCGCCGAGTAGTCGGCGGCCGCAACCGGTCTGATGCGCAACGAGGCGGGAAGGATCGATGGGTCCTCTTCGACCACATCGATGAGCGATTGCTGGTCGGCGAACAGCTCGCGAAACTCCTCGAGAGCCTCGGCCTTGGAGAAGTACTCGATACCGTCGACCTGATCCCACCCCTGGATGTCTTGCTGGAGGATGTCGATGTCTTCGAGCGTCAGATCGTCGCTGAGGAACGCGATGACCCGGACGTTGTCGTCCCACCGACCTATGTCCTGATCTATCGACCAACGCAGGACGATGGTTCCGAACACGAGCGTCAGCATGACCAGAACCGACACAACCGCGGCGAACACGACGAGGACGTTGCGTCTGAGATTGGAGATCGCCTGGCTGAGCAGGTATTGCAGTCTCATGATCAGGCCTCGACGGGATCCTGGTCGGGTGTCTCATAGGCGCCCCGAGACTGATCGCGCACGACCCGCCCTCGCTCGAGAGCAACCACCCGACGCCTCATGGCGTCGACGATGGCGTGATCATGGGTGGCCATCACCACAGTCGTGCCACTCCGGTTGATTCGGTCGAGCAAACGCATGATCCCAACTGACGTGGCAGGATCGAGATTGCCCGTGGGCTCGTCGGCGAGGATGATGAGGGGGCGATTTACGAAGGCGCGGGCGATCGATACACGCTGTTGCTCGCCACCAGAAAGTTGCGTTGGAAGCCGGTCGGCCTTCGTTGCCAGGCCGACAAGCTTGAGTACCTGCGGCACTTGGTTTCGAATCACATGCCGCGGCCGTCCGATCACTTCGAGAGCGAATGCGACGTTCTCATGAACGGTCTTGTTGGGTAGGAGCTTGAAGTCCTGGAACACCGTTCCCAGAGATCGACGTAGCAGGGGCACCTTCCACGACGGCAGGGTCGTGGTCTGCTTGCCTGCCACCCAGATCTGCCCGTGAGTGGGGAGCTCCTGGCGCAGCATCAGCCGAATCAGAGTCGACTTGCCCGACCCGGACGGACCGACGAGGAATACGAATTCGCCTTTTTGGATTTCGAGTGAGACGTCGCTGACCGCGACGGTGGCGCCGTCGTAGATCTTGGATACATCCTGCAATCGGATCATCGGACCTCTTGGGTAGTGCTCTGTGGGGTCTGACGCGTATTGGCTCCGGCGACTCCCCTCGAATCCAACGACGCCCGGTCGAGATTACTAGGGAGGTGGTTTAGTTCCGTGCATCTCACGAAACCGTCTGGGCCCTGCGCCATTGGAGATATGCGTCGGAGAAGTCCTCGAGGGCACCGTCGAGCACTCCTTGGACGTTGCCCACTTCGAGATCGGTACGGACATCCTTGACCATCTGATAGGGCTGCATCACATACGACCTGATCTGACGTCCCCAGGCCGCCTCACCCTGCTCGCCGCGAATCTCGTCGATCTCCTCCAACTGCTCTTGACGGGCCCTCTCGGCGAGCCTGGCAGCGAGCAGAGCCATGGCACGATTTCGATTCTGAAGCTGTGAGCGCTCCGCTTGGCACGCGACGACGATGCCGGTCGGCTCGTGAGTGATTCGAACTGCCGAGTCGGTCACATTGACGTGCTGACCTCCGGCGCCCGAGGACCTGAACACGTCGATCCGCAGATCGTCAGGATTGATCTCCACCTCTTCTACCTCGACTTCCGGAATCACGTCGACTCCCGCGAAGGACGTGTGCCGACGCGAAGCCGAGTCGAACGGGCTGATACGGACCAGCCGATGCACTCCTCGCTCGCTCTCGAGAATGCCGTATGCATGCTCGCCGCGTACGGTCAGAGTGGCCGACCGGATTCCCGCCTCTTCGGCGGGAAGAACTTCATCCACCTCCACGTCGAACCCCCGCCGCTCGAGGTAGCGCTGATACATCCGAAGGAGGATCTCGGCCCAATCGGCAGCGTCGACTCCGCCGGCACCAGCATGGATGCTCATGATCGCCGGGCGGTCGTCGTACTCACCGAAGAAGAGACTCTCACGTTCCAGCTTGGCGAGCCTGCTCTCGACCGCCGCGAGTTCGACCAACACATCTGCAGCAGCAGACTCATCGGATTCCTCTGCCGCCAAGTCGAACAACACCTCGGCATCGTCGATAGACCCGGACAGTCGATCCACCAGATCGATCACTCCCTCGAACCGGGCAAGGGTGCGAGTCACCTGCCGTGCCCGCTGCTGGTCGTCCCACAGGTTCGGAGACGCCACCTGGTCCCTCAACCCTTCCAGCGCCTCCCGCTTCCCCGAGACGTCAAAGGAACCTCCTGGCGTCGTCGAGACGCGCCCGAAGGGACGAGATGGCAGCTCTGGGGTCTTGATCCATGGCGGCAAGCAGGGTAGTTGCGTATCCGTGGCCTCCCGTCGCAGCACTCGCAACCAGCAACCAGGTTCTTCACATGTCCGTGGTGGGCGCAAGGCGAGCCCCCACACCGTCCATAAACCGGCGGCAGCCATGGATCGGGCCGCCCCCACACGCCATCACCTCACAACGACGCGGGACCGATCCACCATGAACATGTCCGTGGTGGGCGCAAGGCGAGCCCCACGGGCGAGCCCCCACACCGTCCATAAACCGGCGGCAGCCATGGATCGGGCCGCCCCCACACGCCACCGCCTCATAACGACGCGGAGCCGATCCACTATGAACATGCCGTCGCTACGCGACGGCCCCGTGGCACTTTTTGTACTTCTTGCCGCTACCGCAGTGGCACGGATCGTTGCGACCGATCTTGTCACCCACCTTCGCCTGACGTTTGAAGGCCGCCCCACCGGTCCCGCCCAGTCGAACAACCGGATCCGGCTTGTTCTGCTGCTCGACCACCTGGGAGTGGAAGAGGTACCTGACACTGTCGATCTTGATGCTGTCGATCATGTCGGCGAACATGTCGTAAGCCTCTCGCTGATACTCAGTCAGTGGATCTCGTTGGCCCATCGCCCTCAGGCCCACACCGGACCTGAGATAGTCCATCTCCGCCAGCTGGTCGCGCCATTTGTTGTCCACGATCGACAACACCACCGTGCGCTCCAGGGTTCTGAGGAGAGTCTCGCCGAGCTCCTCGCCACGAGAGGTGTAGACGTCCTGGGCATCCGCGGTCAGCCGATCCGTCACCGCGCCGACATCGTCCCCCGCCTCGATCAGGGCGCCGCCACCGAGTCGTGTCGGGAACAGGACGTTGATCCGACGATGGAGTTCGTCTGCATCCCACTGATCGGGCGACACGTCATCGGACAGGACCTGACCGACCTCGATGTCGACCGCCTCTTCAATCCAATTTCGCACCAGCTCCTCGGTGTCGCGGCCGGTGAGGACCCGTTGACGCCATTCGTATATGACCTCACGCTGACGGGTCATCACCTCGTCGTACTTCAGAACGTTCTTCCTGATCTCGAAGTTCTGCGATTCGACCTGACGTTGGGCTCGCTCGATGGCGTTGGTCACCATCTTCGCTTCAATGGGCACATCATCGGGGATCTTGAGCCTCCGCATGATCGACTGCACCTTGTCGCTGGCGAACCGACGCATCAGATCATCCTCGAGCGACAGATAGAACCGGGATTCACCCGGGTCCCCTTGCCGGCCCGACCGCCCTCGAAGCTGATTGTCGATCCGTCGCGAATCGTGTCTTTCGGTCGCCAGCACGTACAGGCCACCGGTGTCGATCACCTTCGGCATCTCGACGCTCGTATCGGCCTCGAGCTTCTGGAAAACGCTTTGGTACGCCGCTTCGTAGTTCGGATCCTGGCGCTCCAGGCCCTGTTTGCGAACCTCTTGGCGAGCCATCTCCTCGGGATTGCCACCGAGCCTGATATCCACACCACGGCCTGCCATGTTGGTAGCCACCGTCACCGATCCCAGTCGGCCTGCTTGGGCGATAATCGCTGCTTCACGCTCGTGCTGCTTGGCGTTGAGCACCTCGTGCGGGATGCCTCTCTTCCTGAGAGCCTCGGACAGTCGCTCCGAGTTATCGATGCTTATCGTGCCGACGAGGACCGGCTGTCCGGCAGCATGTCGTTCGAATAGGTCTTCGGTGAGGGCGTTGAACTTGGCCTCCTCCGTCATGTACACGAGATCGGCCTCATCGGCGCGGGCAATCGGCACATTGGTTGGAACGACGATGACCTCGAGTCCATAGATCTCGCTGAACTCCCCGGCTTCGGTGAGAGCGGTACCGGTCATACCGGCGAGCTTGTCGTACAGGCGGAAGTAGTTCTGCAGCGTGATAGTCGCCAGCGTCTGGTTCTCTTCTTTGATTCGGACGCCCTCTTTGGCCTCGATGCCCTGATGGAGGCCCTCGCTGTAACGCCGTCCATCGAGAATCCGCCCGGTGAACTCATCGACAATCTTGACCTCACCGTTTGCTACGACGTAGTCGATATCACGCTTGTAGAGAGTCTTGGCCTTCAGGGCGACATCCAGGTGATGAATCATGTCGGTGTTGGTGTGGTCGTACATGTTGGTCACACCCAGGAATTGCTCGACCTGGGCAACGCCCTGTTCGGTGGTGATGACCTGTCGCTTGCCTTCATCAACTTCGTAGTGGACCTCATCGCGCAAGCGATCCGCGATCCGCGCAAAATCGCGGTACCACTTGGCGCTTTCCCCAACCCGCCCGCTGATGATGAGGGGAGTCCTCGCTTCGTCGATGAGGATGGAATCGACCTCGTCGACGATCGCATAATTGTGACCCCGTTGCACCATGTATTGGGGATCCATCGCCATGTTGTCGCGCAGGTAGTCGAAACCGAACTCGTTGTTGGTTCCGTATGTCACGTCAGCCGCGTACGCGGGACGCCTCTCGTCCGGCTGCATGTCCGCCTGGATCAGACCGATCGTCAGGCCGAGAAACCGGTGTACTCCACCCATCCATTCTGCGTCACGACCGGCGAGATAGTCGTTGACTGTGACGACATGAACGCCCTTACCTTCCAGTGCGTTCAGATACACCGGCATCGTCGACACCAGGGTTTTCCCCTCGCCGGTGCGCATCTCGGCGATGGCGTTGGAGTGCAGTGCACCGGCACCGACCACCTGGACGTCGTAGTGACGTTGCCCGAGTACCCGCCTGGCCACCTCGCGCACCACGGCAAAGGCTTCAGCCTGAATGTCGTCCAACGTCTCGCCACCGCGAAGACGGTTCCGAAACTCGTCGGTCTTGGCTTGTAGAGCTTCATCGGAGAGCGACGAGATTTCGGCCTCGAAGCCGTTGACCACGTCAACGAGCGCCACGAGTTCCTTCATCTTCTTGCCCTCGCCCGCGCTCAGGATCTTCTTCAGCAGGGCCATGGGACCGCCATCATATCGGCAGGTGGGGGGTGTGGAACAGGGTGGTTAACAGCCGCCGACACTCGACGCGCTCGCCGTGCTAGATCGACTCCAGCAGCGAGCCCGGGTCGACGCCGACCTCCTCGGCCATCACCTGTGACAACGGCTCGACATCACTCAAATCGATCGGCTCGGGATCGGCGAGTATCTCCCCATCGGCGGACCGCACCACCAACCCGCGACACATTCCATCCGACGAGTCGGTCACCATGACCACTCGCCCGTCACCCGTCCTGAGCAGCGATCCGGGTGGATACTCGCCGGTCATCTGAATAAACAACCTGATCAGGTCGGTGTCGTAGGCAGTTCCGGCGCCTTCGAGCAGAACCCGCAGCGCCTCGTTCGGCGTTCTCGCGGGCCGGTAAGGACGGAACGACGTGATTGCGTCATAGGAATCGGCGATCGCCACCATTCGACTGAAAAGATGCGGTTCGGAGCCACTCAGTTCGGGGTAACCGCTTCCATCGACTCGAATGTGATGTTCGAGAGCCACGATCGCGGCGATTTCTTGGCCAGCGCCGGAAGCCGCCATGATGGTCGCGGCGCCTTCCTGCGGGTGCAGGCGCACCTGTGCCCATTCCTCGTTGCCGAGCCGTCCCGGGTTGCGGAGTGCGGCCTCGTCGACAACGACGCGGCCAACGTCGTGCAGCAAAGCAGCCAGGCCGAGGATCCGCACTTGATCGCGTTCGAATCCCGCAAAACGACCGAGCGCCATCGATAGCAGGCAGACATTCACCGAGTGGTAGTAGGTGACTTCGTGATGGTTCTGAACAGTCGCCAGGAGCATGGAGGAGCTCGCATCTGCCGCTCCATGTTCAATGAGATCATCGACGGCCTTCATCACGCCTTCGAGATGCAACGACCCGTACCGAGACACCTCGCGCAGGGTGTCCAAAGAGAACGAGTACGGCTGACGAAGATCATGCAGCGGTCGCACTTCGAGGTCCGATGGGCGCAATTGACTCTCGTTGAGACGAACCGTTCCGCCGGCCGGTAGATCATCAGAGACTCCAGCAACCAGAGCAGCCAGGTCGGCGAGATCACTGGCAGTCGAGGCGCGGGTAAGCGTGATCGAATCGATTTTGCGCTCCTGGAGTTCGGAGAGCATCGCGTCGAACTCGGTACTGGCATGGGCAAGCATCTGCTTATCCAGATAGAAAGCGTCGTCGACAATGGACAGGACCACCTCACCGGCACCGACCACCAGAACCTCTACCGCACCCTGGAGCGCCGCCACGGCATCGTTGACCCCGGCTTCCGACTCGGCGCTTTCCACGCTGCGAGAGGCATTGGAGAGAGCCTGAAGGAAACTCTTGCCGAGAAGTTCACTCACGCCGACCACCCGGCGAGAGCATCACCTGCTGCCGTCCGTACGGATCGGGAGACTCCACCGCTGAGCTTGCGAACCGTCAACCGTTCCAGCGCCTCTCGAACCTGTGGCCCCCGGCGCTCAGCAATGATTTCGACCAGCCGAATGCCGTCCTTGGAAGACCCCGTCCCCGCCTCGAGCACCTCCACGATGCCGGTCACGACTGAGTCGGCCGCACTCGCTCGCAGCAGCGAAATAGCCGCCTGGCGAACCTTCGGGCTTGGATCCGCTAGGGCGTCCAATGCGCCCGAGCTGGCTTCGTCCGGCGTGAGGGCACCGATGGCCCTGAGAACCTCCACCCGAACCCGATCGTCGTCGTATTTTGCCACCGCCTCGAGGGCCGGCAAAGCAGACACCCTGCCGGCCTTGCCGATGGCAGTCACCACGCTCCTGACGACGAACCAGCGCGGATCAGCGAGTCGAGCAGTGAGGTGCCGAACGTCGCCACGACCCGCCATGCCGAGGAGGTCGACGATGGAACGTCTGGTGACAATCGGCTCGTCCACGGTGATCTGAGAAACCAGATATTCAACAAGAGGCTCGCCCCAAGAGGCCAGCAGCAAATCCGCAGAATCAGGAGCATCGGCGGAAACGAGCCCGGTCACTAGTTCTTCGAACAGGCTGTCTCGTGACAGGTCACGCTTCGCTTCTGCGACGAACTGGGCAAACTCCTCTGGAAAGACCGGGGCCTCGGTCAAGGCGCGCATCCAACGCCCTGCGGCCTCGTAGTCGCCGGCCCACACCTCGGCCGCGACCTTGCCGGACCAGATCCTCAAGAGACGCAGGAATCGACTGGGACGGTGCTCGACTCGGATCAGATCGCGAAAGACGCGGGTACCCAAGATGGCTCCGCCGTGACCGTCCGGCAGTTGAGCGACGACCTTGGCCCGAAGATCGACATCGGCGGCCGCTGCGTCTACCGAGTCGAAGACGGCCCTGACGCGCTGTAACTGCTCGTCGTGCCAGGCGACACTCGCAGTGTCGAGTTCGGCCGAGCCGTTGCTCAGGGCCACGACTACAACTCGATCAGGTTCTCGCGGACGGCGTAGAGAACCGCTTCGTTGCGGGAGTGCAAACCGAGCTTGTCAAGAATGTTTCTCACGTGGTTCTTCACCGTGTTCTCACTGATGAATAGCACGTGTCCGATCTGCTTTGATGTCATTCCGGAGGCGACGTAGCCAAGAACCTCGACCTCTCTGCCGGTAAGCGCCGGCTTCCGGGGCGCCATGAATTCGTTGTGACGCAACAAGTGATGCAGCACGTCGAGCAGTTTCCCGGTCATCATCGGAGTGATTGCCGCACCGCCGGCGGCGACGTCGTGAAGGTCGCGGGCCAAGACGGGGAACGGAACATCCTTGACCAGGTAGCCACGTGCACCGGCCTTGATGCAGGCGAGCAGGTCCTCCTCGGACTCGCTCGCCGTCAACATCACGACCGACGACACGGGCGAAACCGCCCTGATCTTCTCGACGACATCTAGACCGGAGATGCCCGGCATCAGGATGTCGAGCACGACGATATCGGGCTGCTCGGCCTCGGCCAGTGAGACGGCGCTCTCGGCATCGGCCGCCTCACCGCAGACATCGAAGCCGGCGCCCTCGAGAGCGGCGGAGAGCCCGGTGCGGAAGAGATCTACGTCATCGACTACAAGTACGCGAGTCATTGGGGTTCGATCAGCCCGAGCGTTCCTCCGCGGCGGCGATACAGCACTGCGTACTGGTCGGTCTCCGCGTTGAGGAACAGATAGAAACTGTGTCCTAGCGCTTCCATCTGAAGGGCTGCCTCCTCTGGCGTCATCGGCTTCACCGCGAATTGCTTCACCCGCTCGATGCGGAGGTCGCGGTCTTCTTCGATGCTTTCTTCGACGCCTGAGGGGCTGGTATTGAGCCGTTTCTCACCACGGCGGTGTCGGGTGATCAGTCGTTCCTTCAGCCGCCGGAGGTTTCGTTCGAACACATCCACGGCCGCATCGAGCGCAGCATGGGCTTCGGACTCGGCCGCCTCGACCCGGACCGTGTGGCCGGCTGCTGTTGCTGTTATCTCCACCCGGTAGCGCTCGGCAGTGATACGGGGGTTGCTTTCGGCGGAGAACTCGACGTCCGCGAAGTTCGCATCATCGAAGACCCTGGCAGCTCTGGCAACCTTCTCCTCAGCAGTACTCCGCAGTTCATCATCGATAGAAATGTGGGTGCCATGAATGCGGATCTCCATCGTGTCTCCTTTGGCGAGCGCGTTTCAGCGCCGCAAGGTCGCGGTCGTGGTCTGGAGCGTCGGGCCGGTATAGATGCGGGCTGGTGGCACCCGTCCTCCCCTGGCTCTCGATCCCCGCTGGCGGGGGCTATTCGCATTGTACGGATTCGACACAGCAATAGGCAGGGTCGCAGGTGTTACCTGATCGAAGGAGAACGATCTTGCATGCGAATGAAGTCGACGATGGACGCAAGAAGTTCGTCGGTCATCCGAACGGCGTGGGCATCGGGCAGCCATCGAAACTGCACGACCGTGCTGTCAGCACAGTTGGTCCACAGCCCCGCCTGACCGCGAGCGACCGAAACGGCGAAAGCGTCCATCGTCGGACAAGAGTTTCGCGCCGCCCACCTGCGCACTGTCTCCGGCGCCGACGGGAACGGAGCAAAGACCCCGGAAGCAATCCCGATCAAACCTCCCTGAAAGAACACCGAACGATCGAATCGGCCGTGGATGTGATACACATTCACAGCTTTTTCAGGATTGCACTCCGCAGGGTCGATCTGCTCCACGCCAGAGATCACAACAACCGTCCGGACCAGATCAGAGGCACGACACGCCAGCTGGTACGCCATGAATGCTCCGTTCGAGAGACCTACGACGGTTACGCGATCTCGCTTGATCCGATAACGCTCCAGATGACGCTGGATCACCGATCGGAGGTACGCCACGTCGTCGTTGCCTCGCCGATTCAGATCGCAGCAGGTCGGAGTCGCGTTCCAGTACGGCCACGATCGGGAATCCTCCAATCCACTGGGAACAATCAGGATCCAGCCGTTCTCGAATGCCGCCTGGAGCAGGGGCACCTGGCCGATGATCCGGAGGATCGATTGGCCATATCCGTGCAGCAGTACGACGAGCTGGCGCGGTGCGTCATCCACCGTCGAAGGGATGAACTTGCCGGTGGTTCGGTCCTGCCCAAAGTACGGCTCGGCTGGTGGGGGCTCGTCGTCCTCCTCTTCGTCGACAAGCTGGGTGCCGCGATTCGCTGCTTCTGGGCCGCGCGATGCCAACGCAACAGCATCATTTGGCCACCCGCCGTTGGACATGATGAGCGCGACAAAAAGCACAGAACTGAGTGGTTTGATTATCGGCATGCTGGCCTGGACCCGGGACTGTACAGCGTGACGAATCGGGCCCTCACCTCACCCGCAAGACCCGCTTGCTGTGAACGTGATCGCCAATCGACTCCCGGTCGTGCTGGAGGCCGCTACCAGCGTGGTGCCGGTGGTGACTACGTCGTCAATGAGGACCGCGCCGGCCGGAGTCGGCATCCGCAGCCGGAACGACGGCAGCATTCGCGGACTGGCTGAGGTCCCGGCGCGGCGGTGAACCCAGAAATGGGCACGCAAGCAGTGGACCACCGGGATCTCGGCGCGACGAGCCAGCGCCTTAGCCAGGGCCGCCGCCGGATCGATCCCATACTTCCACCGCCTCGCAATGACGCGCGGGATCGGCACCAGCGCCTTCGCCTCGACTCCGAGCAACGGCTCCAATGCCACCGCCATCCGGTTTGCCATCCCGGCCACAGCCTCATATTTGAGACGGTGGACGAGCAGCCGTGCCGCCCCTTCATGAGCGAAGGCGCTGCGAACCAACACTCCGCCGCGCACCTGGTCGGGTGCCGCCACCAGGGTCCGTCGACACGAATCGCACAGCCATCGAGGAGAAGCCTGCCGGCAGGCAACGCAGGTCATGGGACGCAGCGTGCCACGGGTGTTCGGGGGTGACTAGTCACCTGCGGTCCAATCAAATGGTCCGGCCTCGACTGCTTAACGCATTGAGGCACCACTCTACGTGTTCTAAGGTGGCCGAATAGGAGAAGCCGCAGGAAGGACAGCACATGCCGGTGGACGTTCAGATCACGAGAGAGCTTCAGCGCCGCCGCCGTCTGCGGAGACTCGCGTGGATCATGGCGCCACTGGTCGCCTGGCTCTGGCTGCGGATCATCGGAGGCAGCCCGGTCTCGCCCGGATGGCCCGATCTGCCCCCCGAAGCCGTGTACTGGCTACCGGGTGTTTTTATCATTCTCCTCTTGGGCGTGGTTCTCATCGGTCCGATGCTCGGCAACGGGCGGTCCCCTGAGGTGATATTCCTCCCGGAACAGATCGACGTCTCCTTCGACGACGTAAAAGGGCTGGGGCCGGTCCTGACGGAGGTACGTCACACGCTCGAGGTATTCCTCAACCATCAACGCTTTCGCGACCAGATGGGCGGCCAGCCACGACGCGGTATCCTCTTCGAAGGTCCTCCGGGAACAGGCAAGACCCACACTGCCAAGGCGCTGGCCAAGGAGGCCGGCGTACCATTTCTCTTTGTCTCGTCGACCGCCTTCCAGAGCATGTGGTACGGAGCCACGGCTCGCAAGATCCGCTCCTATTTTCGCCGCCTGCGAAAGGTGGCGCGCCAAGAGGGGGGAGCCATCGGCTTCATCGAGGAGTTCGACGCCATCGGGGGTCGTCGTGGCGGCATGAGTCGTGCCGTCGCCGGCGACCCGGGCATCAGCCGCTCCGGCATCTCGGAAGGTACCGGCGGCGTGGTCAACGAACTGCTCGTCCAGATGCAGTCGTTCGACGACCCACCCCGCAGCACCCGGCTGGGTAACGCTCTCAAGCGAGGCTTCAACAGATTCCTCCCGCAGCACCGACACTTCAAGACCAGCAAACCGCAGTTCGCCAACATCCTGTTGATTGGAGCAACCAACCGGGCAGATCAGCTGGACCCGGCCCTGCTGCGGCCCGGCCGGTTCGATCGCTCATTTCACTTCGCTCTCCCGGCGCGCCGGGAACGACGGGAGCTGATCGATTTCTTCCTCAAGACAAAGGTGCACGATCTGAGCGTCGATGACATCGCCCGCGCCGATTTGGCGGCGACAACGATGGGTTACTCGCCGGCTTCGATCGAAGGTCTCTTCGATGAGGCACTCCTGTTCGCGCTGCGCGACGGGCGCGATGCGCTGAGTGTCACCGACCTTCGCAGAGCACGGCTGGACACCGAGATCGGTCTCGCCGAGCCGACCGAATACACAGCCGAGGAGCGGGAAAGCATCGCAGTTCACGAATCCGGCCATGCGGTAGTCGCCTACCTGGCGGGCAAGGGCCGGAAGATGAACCTGCTCTCGATCATCAAGCGCAAGGACGCATTGGGGTTGCTGGCGCACACTGAGACAGAGGAGCGCTACACCAAGAGACGCAGCGAGACGCTGGCGCTGATGCAGATCGCCCTCGGCGGAATGGTCGCCGAAGAACTCTTCTACGGAGAATCCGGAACCGGCCCAGCCGGCGATCTGGCCACGGCAACCAACATCGCCGTCGAGATGATTGGCTCGTTCGGAATGGGAGGTTCGTTGATCTCGTTCCGAGCGGTCGACAACGGGTTCGTCGGCGGCAACCTAGTCGCCGCGGTCTTGGCCGACGAGAAAGCCCGCGATGCAGTGGACGGGCTGCTCAACGACCAGAAGGCGGTCGTCACCGTCCTACTGCGCGACAATCGCCACCTCATCTCGGCACTGCGCGACGCATTGCTCGATAGGGACGAACTCGCGGAGCGAGAGATCCTAGAAGTGCTCGACGCGGCACGTGATGCCGGCGGCGCAACCGTAGATCTGACCGAGAAGGGGTTAGGAGTTAGGAGTTAGGAAGAAGCTGATCTACCTAATACCTAAGTCCCAAACTCCCAGGAGGCCAGGTATTTCACCTGCTCCGGTGTGAGCTGTTCGAGTCCGCCGCCCATCGCTTCGAGTGCAATCGCCGCCACCTCTTGATCGATCGAATCGGGGAGTCGCAGCACCTTGTTCTCGAGATCGGCCCCGTCTTTGGCCAACCACTCGGCGGCGAGCGCCTGATTGGCGAACGACATGTCCATGACCTCGGCGGGATGCCCTTCGGCGGCGCCGAGGTTGACCAGTCGACCCTCGGCCACCACGTGGATCCGACGGCCATCCTTCATGGTCCATTCGTCTAACTCGTGACGGATGCGACGTTTGCCGACGGCATGATCGGCCAGATAGGCAAGATCCAATTCGACATCAAAATGACCGGCGTTCGCCAGAACGGCCCCGTCCTTCATCATCTCGAAGTGTTCTCCGCGCAGCACCCGAACGTTGCCGGTCAAGGTGACGAAAATGTCGCCGACCCGAGCAGCCTCGTCGGCTGTCGTAACCGTGTACCCCTCCATGACAGCCGATAGGGCCCGCACCGCATCGACCTCGACGACCACCACCTTTGCCCCCAGCCCGTCTGCTCGTGCCGCTACCCCCGTTCCACAGTCACCGAAGCCGACGACCACCACCGTCTTCCCGGCAATCAGGAGGTTGGTAGAACGAATGATGCCATCCATCGCCGATTGACCGGTGCCGTGGCGGTTGTCGAACAGGTGCTTGGTGGCCGAGTCGTTGACCGCAATCACGGGGAACCTGATGACACCGTCGGCCTCCATCGCCCGCAACCGGATTACTCCGGTCGTCGTCTCTTCGGTTGATCCGATGGGGCGCTGGTCCGGACGCTCTTTGAGCACCATCGTCACCAGATCGGCGCCGTCGTCCATGGTGATTTGCGGGTCGGCGTCCAGCACCGCACGAAGATGCGAGTAATAGGAGTCGTTGTCCTCACCCCGAACGGCGAAGACCGCGATTCCATCCGCCACCAGAGCCGCCGCCACATCGTCCTGGGTCGACAGGGGGTTGGAAGCACAGAGCATGACCTCGGCTCCTCCGGCCCGCAGTGTCGTCATCAGATTGGCGGTTTCGGTCGTCACGTGGAGGCAAGCCGCGATGAGGAGTCCCTCGAGGGGCGTCTCCTTCTCGAAACGCTCCCGGATCGAGGCCAGCACCGGCATGCGGCCCTGGGCCCATTCGATGCGAAGAGCGCCTGCTGCTGCGAGCGATGGATCTGCGATGTCATGGTTCATGGAGACTCCTGGGCGTGACGGTTCGTTAGACCTTCGATGATAAGTACCGGTGTGGGATCGAGACCCAGGTGGTCGACTGGGCGCCGGGACAGGATCCCGATCACTGCTGGAAGAACGGGCAATGGTACCCATGCCGCGGCGTGAATCGATCGACGCGCCTATCGGCGCGACCTCTGCACCTATGGCTCTTCGCACGGTCGTGCCGCCCCTCCGGGCGGCACAGTGTTCTGCGGCTCATATCTAGCTACGGCGTTCGGGTCCTATTCGGCCCCGAGCCACCTCCGCATGGCGGAGCCGCCCATGCGGGCGGCGCTCTCTTCTACGGTGTGGCCCGGGGCCCCAACCCCACGCCACCGAGTCCGCACCTATCGGCGCGCCCTCTTAGTCCACCCGCCCGTAATCATCCGAAAGCCGCTCGATGTCCGACTCGTCGAAGTCGCCGAATGCGACCTCGAGGTTTCGAGCCGGGGCTTCACCGACACACGTCAAGCGATGGGTTTCTCCCGTCGGAATGAAGAACTCGTCACCTTTGGCGGCGACGGTTGCCGTGCCTCCGATGTGAACCTCAACCCCGTCATCCAAGGCGACCCACAGCTCCTGACGCCGCTGGTGCCGCTGTTCGCTCAGACTCTGTCCCGGCAGGACCGTGATGATCTTGACCGTCGAA
>JAZGCP010000217.1:0-3042 GCA_036477035.1 Acidimicrobiia bacterium
CGCCACGGTATCCTGCTCGCCGCTGATGAAACCCACCCATCCATCGCTCTGCGCGATACCAACCGGGTCCGGCATCGAAATCCCGATACCCCGTCGATACGAGCGACTCCTCGACCTCGCCTACAACATGTGGTGGAGCTGGGATGCCGGCGCCCGCGACCTGTGGCAACGCATATCGCCATCCGATTGGGCGGACTCGCCGAATCCGCTCACCGTGCTACAGACGGTCGCACCCGAGGCGTGGGACGGTCTCTCCGCCAGCAAGGCATTCCGGGTCTCGTACGAGGACGTGATCGCTCGATTCGACGCGTATATGAAGAGCGACACCTGGTACCAGACGGAAATGCCGGATTCGCTGGCCGGTGGGATCGCCTACCTGTCCGCCGAATTCGGCATCCATGAGACGCTCCCGTTCTACTCGGGTGGACTCGGCGTGCTCGCCGGAGACCACGTAAAGGCAGCTTCAGACCTGGGAATTCCGCTCATCGGCGTTGGCCTGCTCTACCGCCGCGGCTATTTCCGGCAAGCGATCGACCCCGACGGCCACCAGCAGCACCAGTACCGTCCGATCGAAGTGACCCGCAGAGCGCTGCGTCGCGTTCTCGCAAAGTCGGGACGCCCGCTCACCGTCGAAGTCGAGCTTCCCGGCAGAAGAGTCGATGTCGGAGTATGGCGAATCGACGTCGGGAGGGTCCCGGTGCTTCTGCTCGACACCGATCTGCCATCCAACGATCCGGCAGATCGTCCCATCAGTCACATCCTCTATGTGCGAGGGCGAGAGATGCGCCTCTGCCAGGAGATCGTGCTGGGAATCGGCGCGGTTCGGGCGCTCCGAGCGCTCGAGATTCAACCGACAACCTGGCACATCAACGAGGGCCACGCCGCCATCTCGCTGCTGGAACGCATCGCGCTCCGGATCGATGCCGGAGAGAGTTTCGACACGGCCAAGAAGCACGTCGAGGACCGATCCATCTTCACACTCCACACCCCGGTTCCGGCCGGGAATGAAGTTTTCGATCTGAATCTCGTGCTCCACTACCTCGGCAACGCGTTCCCCGGAATCGACGAAACAACGCTCTCCGAGCTGTCGGATTCGGGAAGAGACGGAATATTCGATCTCGGAGCCCTCGCCATCCGCTTGAGTCGAAGCACCAACGGGGTTTCTCGCAGGCACGGCGAGGTCGTGACACGCGATTGGGAAAGGATCATCGGCGGACCCGCGACCTCGGTGACCAACGGCGTTCATCTGCCCACGTGGGTCGGCCGCAGCATCGCCCGACGCTACGAGAGCGTGCTCGGCCCGGATTGGGCGGCTGCCTCGCTCGAACCCGACCGCTGGGCTGACGCCGTACGCTCCATATCGGATGCGGAGCTGTGGGGCGCCCACACTGCGCAGAAGGACATGCTGCTTCGCCACCTCCGCACCAGACTCAGAGAGCAACGCGCTCGCCACGGCGCGGCACCCGGCGAGCTTCGTAAGGCCACCAAGCTATTGCCGTCAAATCGGCTCACAGTGGTTTTCGCTCGTCGCTATGCCGTATACAAGAGAGCCGGACTCCTGCTCACAGATCCCGGCCGCCTCGAGTGGATCTTGACGAATCCGGAGCGCCCGATCCAGCTCGTCTTTGCGGGCAAGGCCCACCCCGCCGACGATGCCGGCAAGGACATCATCCGTCGTATTTGGGACATGGCGAACAGCCCCCAATTCGAGGGCCACGTATTCATGATCGAGGACTACGACATCGGGCTCGGCCGTCATCTCGTCGGCGGAGCCGATCTCTGGTTGAACACTCCACGACCTCCCATGGAAGCATCGGGGACCTCGGGCATGAAGGCTGCCGCCAATGGCGGACTCAACCTGTCCGTCGCCGACGGGTGGTGGCTCGAGGGAGCCGAAGACGGCAACGGATGGAGCTTCGGCGATGAGGCGACTACCGACGACGAGGACGCCCACCGGCTCTACGACCTCCTGGACGGCCAGGTAGCTCCGGCGTTCTACGAACGTGACCAGGCAGGTCTGCCCCCAAGATGGATCGCGATGATGCGACAGGCCATGATCACGATTCCTCCGGCCTTTGCGGCTCGGCGAATGGTCAGCGAGTACGCCCGCCGTCTGTACATCCCCGCTTAGTAAGACATCGGCCAAAAGCTCGCAACGGGGTTCAGGTCGACCACCGACCGGCGTGCTTGACCTCGAGACCTCCGAGGGCGACCAGCGCCCGGACCTCGAGCCGTGGCGCCCCCGATCCGACGGAAGATCGATCGGTGGTGTCGTCCCACCCGCCCAGCACCGGAATCCCCCTGACCTCGACCAGCCAGCCGCGAGGCACCAGCACGGTGATGCTCCCCAACACGGCAGTCGCATCGACGACGGCACCGGTAGCTGCGGGAGTCGCCTCGCTGAGGTCGAGAGTCACCCCGCCCAGGACCGCCGTGAGGGAAGCGTGACGAAACTGCTCAGATCTGGTCCCGACCCGCGACGCCGACAACACGGCAAGACCGTCCACGGTATCGATGTTGGGTACGCGACGCACCGACCGACGACCCCAACCGAGCACCAGCCACACGCCGGCTCCAATCAGCGCGATCGGCCACGCCAGGCTCCAAGTGTCGGCGCCGAAGACGTCCGTCGTGATCGCCAGCAGGACTGCGCCGACGAGAACCAACACTGCGGACCCCGACGTCACTCGGCGACGATCGAGTGCATTGAAAAGGCCAAGGCCGATGATGCTGGCCGGCCACCACGAACCGAGCGTCTCCCCGGCGTCGAGGACGTCGCTCGCTTCGAGTACGAACACGACGCCGATGGCTACCAGCACGGAGCCGACAAAGACCCGCCCGGCGTTCATGCGCCGACAAGACGCCGCAGCGGCTTGGGCATGAAGCTGCTCACGGTGGACACCAACCCGAGAAGCGCCTCGAGGCTCTTGTCCGACGCCTCCCAATGTTCACGCACAATCGTCTCTCCGGCATCGTCGATGAGAGCCTGCAGTGCGGTGGCACCGATCACCAGGTCGTCGACGCGACCGATGATCGGAAGAC
>JAZGCP010000218.1:0-4163 GCA_036477035.1 Acidimicrobiia bacterium
ACAAGGTGCTCGAAAACATCCAAGAACGTGGCGACAAGCACACGATCTCGGCCATCGTGAACATGTCGATGAACCAGGTGTTCATGCGGTCCATCAATACCTCCCTTACGAGCCTCCTCCCGATCGGCAGCCTGTTGTTCGTGGGTTCTTTCCTGCTCGGAGCCACGACGCTCAGGGAGTTCGCGCTGGCTCTCTTTATCGGGGTATTCGCCGGCACCTACTCGTCGATCTTCGTGGCCGCTCCGGTGCTGGCGAGGTGGAAGGAGCGCGAGGAGCAGTGGCAGCGGGTGCGTCGCCGCATCGAGCGCAAGGGTGACCAGGATGTGTTCGCGGTGACTCACGGCGAGGCCGGGACCGCCCACCAGACCATCGCTCTCCAGTCCGGGGCCACCCCGCGGCCCCCCAAGAAGCGGCGGAAGAAGAGATAGCCAGACCTGGTCTGATCCTGGCCCCGTCGACGTGCTTCCGACTAGTCCCGAGGCACCTGCAGTCGAGTAGCCAGTTCCAGACGTTGTCGAACGTTCGGCATCGGACGCGTCGACCGGGCTTTCAACAGAGCACTGTCGAGTATCCAGTCCCCAGTAAGAGCGTGTCGTAACTTCTGGTTACTGGTTACTGGTTACTGGTTACTGGTTACTGGTTACTGGTGGTGCACGTTCTTTACACTCCGGCTTATGAACCAACTTCGAGCGCTGATCCGAGACGTGCCGGACTTTCCCGAAGCGGGGATCGTCTTCAAAGACATCGCCCCGCTGCTGGGAGATGCCACGGCGTTGAACAAGGCCCTCGATTTGATGGCCGATCCCCATCGTGATCGGGGCATCAGCCAAGTAGCCGGGATCGAAGCACGTGGTTTCATCCTTGCCACTCCGGTTGCGACCCGGATCGCAGCCGGGTTCGTCCCGATACGCAAGCCGGGGAAGCTGCCGTGGAAGACCGTGGAGACCACTTACGATCTCGAATACGGGTCCGATTCGATCGAGGTTCATGCAGACGCAGTGGCGCCGGGCGACCGGGTGCTCATCGTCGATGATGTTCTTGCCACGGGGGGGACTGCCGCCGCCGCGGTCGAGTTGATGCAGTCGCTGGGAGCCGAGGTCGTTGGTGTTTCGGTTCTGGTAGAACTGGCGTTTCTGGGGGGACGAGCGAAGTTGGATGTCCCGATCGACGCCGTGATCGTGTATGACGACTGACGCCGGGCGGCACCCGGAGAGCGAGATCATCACCGATCTGGCGCCGGTGCTCGATCGGTTTCGCCACTATCACCCTCACGGATCAGACGACCTGATTCTGCGAGCCTTCGACGCCGCCAGCAACCTGCACGCGGGTCAGACCAGGAAATCCGGCGAGCCCTACATAACCCACCCGCTGGCCGTCGCCCACATCCTGGCCGGCTACGGAATGGATGCCGAGACCGTGGCCGCTGCTCTGCTGCACGACACGGTCGAGGACACCGAACTCACTATCGAGGCGGTCACGAAAGATTACGGCGAGACGGTGGCAGCCCTCATCGACGGTGTCACCAAGTTGGAGCGCGTCAAGTTCTCCAATCGCGAGGAGCAACAGGCGGCGACGATCCGCAAAATGGTCATGGCGATGGCTCGCGACGTACGGGTGCTCATCATCAAGCTGACCGATCGGCTCCACAACATCAGAACGATCCATCCCCTGGCGGAGGAGAAACAACAGCGGATCGCAGCCGAAACCCTCGACGTGTACGCACCGCTGGCCCATCGGCTGGGCGTTCAGGAGATCAAGCACGAGATGGAGGATCGTTGCTTTGCAATCCTTCATCCGGGCCGGTATGAGGAGATCGTCGGATTGCTGCTGGCTCGGGCCGGAGAACGAGATGCTTTCATATCCACCGCGGTCGCCGAAGTCTCCAATCTGCTCGATGCCAACGGGATCGGTGCCGAGGTCACCGGGCGCCCCAAGCACATCTACAGCATCTACCGAAAGATGGTCGACGGTGGCAGGACCTTCGACGAGATCCACGATCTGATCGGTATCCGCATCATCACCAAAGACGTCGCCGATTGCTATGCGGCGCTCGGCATCGTGCACACCCGGTGGCCCCCCGTGCACGGCCGCTTCAAGGACTACATCGCGATGCCGAAGTTCAATCTCTACCAATCTCTCCACACGACGGTGGTGGGGATCGACGGCAAGCCGCTCGAAGTTCAGATTCGGACCCGGGACATGCACGACCGGGCCGAGCACGGGGTGGCGGCCCACTGGGCTTACAAGGAGGGTGACGACGAACCGAGGGAAATCGAGTCGGTCAGCGGGTTGTCCGAGATAACCGAGGACTACGAGAACCCGGCCGAATTCTTGGCAAGCCTCAAGCTCGATCTGTACCAGGACGAGGTGTTCGTCTTGACCCCCAAAGGTGATGTGAAGAGCCTGCCCCGGGGAGCCACTGCGATCGACTTTGCGTACGCAGTCCACACCGAGGTCGGGCATCGCACCACCGGCGCTCGCGTCAACGGCCGCCTGATGCCGTTGGCGACCAAGCTGGAGTCTGGCGACATCATCGAAGTCATCACGTCCAAGAGCGGAGGTCCCAGTCGGGACTGGCTCGGCTTCGTGAGGACGTCGCGAGCGTCGGCCAAGATTCGGCAGTGGTTCAGCAAGGAGCGCCGGGAACAGTCGCTGGGTGATGGTCGAGATCAGGTGGCCAAACTGCTGCGCAAGGAAGGCCTGGGACTCAAAGCATCGAAACGCGACGAGTTGCTCTCCGACGTCGCCGAGTCGTTGGGATATCGGGGTATTGAGACGTTGTACGTTGCCATTGGTGACGGGAACGTGCACCCTCAGACCGCGATCAACCGTTTGGTTCTCCTGGTCCGGCCCGGAGAAGAGGACGATGAGTTCGATCCGACCGCACTCCCTGGGCCGCGGAGGAGCGGTGCTCCGTCGCGCGGGATCGTGGTGGAGGGCATGGAAGACATGTGGGTCCGAATCGCCCGGTGTTGCGCTCCGGTACCGGGAGATGACATCGTCGGTTTTGTCACCGTCGGACGTGGCGTGTCGGTCCACCGCTCAGACTGCACGAACATCGGCGATCTGAGTGATCGTAAGGAGCGGATGGTAGAAGTGGCGTGGGGGGCCGGTGGCGTCGGGACGTTTGCGGCGTGGATCCAGGTCGAATCGCTGGACCGGCCCCGACTGCTGCGGGATGTGACCACTGCCTTGGCCGACGTCGGAGCCAACATCATCGCCTCGTCGTCGGCCACCAGTCGGGAGCGGGTGGCGGTACTGAGATTCGAGATCGAGTTGTCGGACGTGGCGACCCTCGCCCACGCCATCGACGAGGTAAAGGCGATCGATGGTGTCTATGACGCCTATCGGTTGGTACCGGGCGGGGGTGAGTAGTCCTTGGTCCGTAGTCGTTAGTCGTTAGTTCCAGACTCCAAACTCCAAACTCCTGACTCCTGACTCTTTCGTGACTAGTCAGTTTGCGCCCTGAGATTCCACCCTCTAGGCGGCGTTGGGGAGTACCGAAGATGTCACATGGGATCTGGCACCACGAAATCGAGGGTGCGACCGCGCTTGGACGATGGGTTCACCATCATCGAAGCGCTGGTTGCCGTGACCATCCTGGCGATCGGGATCGTGCTGTCTATTCGACCGGTGATGACCGCGCTGCAGGCAGTGAGCGATTCCCGCGTCATCTCGGTCAGCGAGAACCTGGCGCAGGCGGAGATCGAGGTGATCCACTCGCTCAACTACGACCAGATCGGGCTCCCCGGGAGGACTCCGGAAGGTTCGCTGGTGGAGAATCGCGAGATCAACGTCGCCGGCCGCCGTTACGTGCTCGATCTCGACATCCAGTACGCCGGGTCCATCACCGGACTTTCTGTGATCCCACAGGGTGGCGACGGCGTCGAGGGCTCGTTCGACTACGGGGTCGACTACAAGGTGGTCAAGGTCACGGTTACCGCCGACGGCCGTGAATCCGATCCGATCGTCATGGAGACCATCATCGCTCCGAGTCGGGTCGGCCAACACGAGGGCATTGCCAATGCCAAGGTGCACCTGGCGGCCCACGAGCCCTTCGCGGTGTCGAACTTCGATCTCCCCAAGCTCAAGATCCATGCTCCACCGGCGGCCGAAATCCGCAGCGGGGTGTCGGCCGATGAGCAGTCGTGGCCGGCGATCCC
>JAZGCP010000219.1:0-4082 GCA_036477035.1 Acidimicrobiia bacterium
TGAGTCCAGCCCAGTCCATGAACCAGAATGACCGCTACCCGTTGTCGTTCTGACAGTGCGGTCAACGCCGCCGGGAGTTGCGGTTCGACCTCGGGCATACGAGAGACGTTCACTTCGGGCAGCATGGGTGTGCGACGACGGATACGACGTGTGCGGCTACGGCCCACTCGATAGAGGTATCCAGCCGGGTTCTCCAGTTTCGACACTCGTGACCAATGTTCCCAGGCATACGCCATCGCCTCCGAAGCGGCCTCCACACCGTCGAGGCGTCCAAAACGTGCCACGAAGGCGTGCTTCAGCCGAGGCCCGATACGGTCTACGAAGTCGTCGAACGACTCACGCAAGGGTATGACCGTGTTCTCTGGTTTCTCGCTCAGCGAAACGCCCCTCCTGTTACATCAATAAAAGCCGTACCGGCGAGGGAATGACCACAAGACTCTTGAAACGAGAGCGAATACCTCGGCCATAACCGGCATTCTGCGCTCTACCTGGACACCCTCAGCCTGAATATGGGGCCGGTCAACTGCCGACAGGGGTGCTGAGGGCCCGGTGACCTCCCCGTGGCTTCGGCCAGCGTGATCACACCAGACAGCCAAGGAAGCCCCGGGACCGCTAAGCCAACACGATCAGAGTCACCCCGATTGCACCCAGCGCGAAACCACTGGCTTGGACACGACCGATGCGCTCGTGGAGTACGAACCGGGCGAGGCTGATCGTCGACACCGGGTACATGGCCATGATCACGGCGACCAGCGACAGCAGTTCCCGCCGAATCGCCAGCAGGAACATGACGTTGGCGACCATGTCCAGAATTCCGGCGCCGATCGACAGACTTCGCGCCTCGGTCGGAACGACCGGCTTGCGCAACGCCAGCACCACCAAGAAAAGAAGTAGCACCGAGGCACCGCGCGCTCCGACGATGGGCCACAGGCCGGAGGTGTCGGAGGTGCGAGAGATGAACACTCCGAAGAGGCCGAACGCCACCCCGGCCACCGCACCGAACGACACGGCGCGCCAGCCTCCTAGGAGATCACTCGACTCTTCGCCGGAGGGAAGTGCGACGAACACGATCGCCACCAGGGCCAGCAGCATCCCGGCCCAGGCCAGAGTCTCCGGACGCTCGCCATCCCAGATGCCGAACAACACAGGGGTCGCCGTGCCGAACACAGCAGTCACCGGGGCGGTCACACCGATGCGCGTCGTAGCCAGAGCTTGATAGAAGAGCACCAGACCGACCGAACCGGCAACACCGGCGGCCGCCCCCCAAGCGAAGTCTGAAGCACCGGGAACCGCGGCGAAGATGGGAGCAGCGATAACGACCCCGGTGCCGCCAACCAATTGCGACAGGAGCACGACCGACACCGCAGGCGACCGTCGGGTCGCCAGTCCCCCGAGGAAGTCGGCGACACCGAAGGTGAGCGAGGAAAGGCCCGCGAGAAGGAAAGGCATGGGACGGCGAGGCTAACCACGCACACAACGTCGCCGTCGCGACCAGAATGGGGGCGACGCACCCCGGGAGACACCACTGACCGAATCCGTCACCTCCAAACCTCTCGTTGATCCGACCATTCTGTGGACGAGGGGCGAGCACTGCCGGGATCTGGCCAGCATCCTTTCGCCGGACGCCAGGCACGTCGCCGGCGACCTCACACAGGCATGCATCGAGGCCCGGGCAGATCTGCTGGTCACCGCCCGCGCATCGTCCTTCGGTCTGGTCAGTACGGCTGTGCCACTGGACATCGAACCGGACCGTCGGATTCCCGCGGTGGTCGGTGCCGTAGGAACCGGACCCCATTCGCCACTGGTTGCCGGCCTGACGGGTCTCATTGCATCCGGTCTCGGAGCGGATGCCGTCCTGGTCACCGTGTCGCGGTCAGACGCTGAAGACGACCAGGCATTGGCGACTCTCGAATCGTTGGATGCCTTGGCGCCGGGAGCCGGAACGAAGATCGTGCGAGCCGAAACTGCGGCCGGTTTGATCGACGCATTGCCTTCCGACGCCCTGCTGGTACTCGGCGCCCCCGGTGGCTCGTGGTGGCAGCGTCAATTCTTCGGTCCCGGACGACGGCTGATGCATCGTGCTCAAGCGGGTTCCGTCATCGCCAAGGCCGCGCCGCTTCGATGCTTTCAGGCGATGGTCGACATCGTTCCTCTGGGCGGTCACATGCAGGCCCGCGACGCTTTGGCCGTCATGGAACACCCGGTAGCAGTCGTTGTCGCCGCCGGACTCCTGGTCGGCGTCGTCCGCCGAACCGCCCTCGAGCAAGCACCCACCGGTACCGTCGGCACTCTGATGGAGCCCGCGACCGGAATCAGTGCGGACGATCCGATCGAAGCCGCCGCCGATCTAGCCGAATTCATGGACGGCTCGCCGGTACCCGTCGTCGACGTCGAGGGAAAACTTCTCGGCGGGATCTCGACCTGAGTCCTGACTCATCAGGTCGGCGGTCGGTAGTGGCCAAACACCTTCGACAACTCTCCCGACACCTCGCCGAGGGTGGCACCGACGCGTAGCGCCTCCTTCATCGCCCACACGACGTTGGTCGCGGTGTCGGCGGCGTCGATTCGAAGCCGATCGAGTGCGCTCTCGACTGCCGCCCCATCTCTGGTGGCGCGGTGTGCTGCAAGACGCCCCACCTGGTCTCTCTCTAGGGCAGGGTCGATCGACATCACAGGAGCATCGGTCTCCACGCCGTCAACGAAGTTGTTGACGCCAACGACCACGGTTTCGCCCGACTCGACCCGCTGCGCCGTCCGGTAAGCCGAGTCCTCGATCATGCGCTGCATCACGCCGGTCTCGATAGCGGTCACCGCTCCTCCAGCCTCGGCGATCTGCCGCATGATTCGCCGGGCGACCTCCTCCACACCGTCGGTGAGCGATTCGACGTAGTACGAGCCGGCAAGTGGATCCACCGTATCGGCCACACCGGATTCGAAACCGATGATCTGCTGTGTGCGAAGGGCGATCTTGGCCGAGTGATCGGTCGGAAGCCCCAGTGCCTCATCGAACGCGTTGGTATGCAGTGACTGTGTGCCACCGAGCACCGCCGACAGCGCCTGCAGAGTGGTGCGAACGATGTTGTTCTCTGGCTGCTGGGCCGTGAGCGAGGAGCCCGCCGTCTGCGTGTGGAATCTCATTCGCCACGAGTCGGGGTTCGACGCACCGAACTCGTTCCGCATGTGATCGGCCCAGATCCGCCGGGCGGCCCGATACTTGGCGATCTCTTCGAAGAAGCCACTGTGGCTATTCCAGAAGAACGAGATTCTCGGGGCGAAGTCGTCCACGTCCAACCCGGCGTCCACTGCAGCCGCCACGTACGCCAACCCGTTGGACAGAGTCAAACCGATCTCCTCGGCAGCCGTCGATCCGGCTTCGCGGATGTGATACCCGGAGATCGAAATCGTGTTCCATGCCGGTAGCTCATCCCGACAATATGCGAACAAGTCGGTAACCAGACGCATCGACGGCTGGGGCGGATAGACGTAGGTTCCCCTCGCGGCATACTCCTTGAGGATGTCGTTTTGAACCGTTCCCCGAATCCGGGCCGGCTCCACGCCCTGCTCTTCGGCGGTCAGCTGGTACAGCAGAAGGAGGACGGCCGCCGTCGAATTGATGGTCATCGAGGTGGACACATCGTCGAGCGGGATGCCCTCGACGAGCCGGCGCATGTCGTCGAGGGTGTCGATCGCCACTCCGACCTTGCCCACCTCTCCGACGGCTCTCGGATCATCGCTGTCCAGACCCATTTGGGTGGGAAGGTCGAAAGCCACGGATAGGCCGGTCTGTCCGGCGGCGAGCAGCGAACGAAACCGCTCATTCGTGGCCTCGGCGGTGCCGAAACCTGCATATTGGCGCATGGTCCACAATCGCCCGCGGTACATGGACGCATAGGGACCCCGTGTAAACGGGTAGTCGCCGGGAGCTCCCAGAGCCTCCGACGGATCCCAATCAGGGAGCGACGACTGGTCGTACAGAGCATCGATTTCGATGCCCGAGGAGGAGAAGCGGTTGCCTTCAGAAAAATCAGCCATCGGTACACTGCGTGGTCGGACGAACGCAAGCCGGACAATACCCAGTCACT
>JAZGCP010000022.1:0-3991 GCA_036477035.1 Acidimicrobiia bacterium
AAGATGGCACCCAGCGCGGCTATGCGACGCAGATCAAAGAGGATCGTCAGAACCATGGCGAACGTGACCGTGTAGAGCATGGCGTGGGTGCGAACGGTGCCGGGCAGTCCGAAACTGCGGTAAGGAACTTGCTTCATGCGGGCGAGCATGGCCAGCATCCGGGAGGCGGCGAAAACACTGGCAATGACTCCCGAGGCGGTGGCGATCACAGCAAGGGCGACGGTGAACCAGACCCCAGCATCGCCAAAGGCTGGCCGGGCTGCCTCGGCGAGGGCAAAATCCTGGGCGGCGATGATCTCGGTGAGGGTGAGGTTGCCGGCGACGGTGACTGCGATAGCGATGTAGAGGACGGCGGAGACCGAGATCGCGATGATGATCCCCCGCCCGATGTTGCGGCGCGGGTCGACCATCTCGCCGCCGGTGGTGGTGATGACGGTGAACCCCTTGTATACGAGGATCACCAGCGCCACCGCAGCAAGGAACCCTCCGGACGAGACCGTTTCTGTCCCTCGTGACCCGTTGGTGAAGTTGTCGGAGCTGACCAACCACAACCCGACGATGGCGAAAAGCGCCAGCCCGCCGATCTTGATGACGGCCGAGGCGCCTTCGGAAGCCTGAATGGCACGGTTGCCGGCGATGTTGATCATGAATGCGACAGCGAGGAGCACGACACCGAGGGCGGGCACCCAGAACGATGCTGGCTTCAGGTCGACGATCTGGAGGATGTAGGGGCCGAAAGTGCGGGCCACGAGGCTCTCGCCGAGGACCATCGACACATACATGAACAGCGACAAGACGCCCGTCGCGGTGCCGGGGCCATACGCCTCGCGGAGGAACATGGCGGGCCCGGCCGAGGAGGGGAACGCGTGGGACAGCTTCACGTAGGAGTGGGCGCTGAAGGCTACGACGACTGCGGCGACCAGAAACGCGACGGGGAACATGTCGCCGGCGAGACGTGCAGACTGGCCTGTTAGGACGAAGATGCCGGCTCCGATCATTATCCCGAGACCTAGCGACACTCCACCAAAGAGGCTCAGACTGTCGGCCTCATCCTCAGGAGCGCGAACGTGCGCTCCGCCCATCCCATCGTCCATACCGGTCATCGTCGTGGCTGGCGTGTCGTGACCACCCCCGTGCTCTTCATGCGGCGTCGCCTGAACAGCGTCGGGCGGACTGTCCCCACCATCAGCTCGGTGTTGTCCATGACCCTGATGGGCCTCGTGCTCGCTAGCGGGGTGGTCGGGGGTGGGCACAAGTCACTGCTCCATATCCAGCCTAGGTTCAAGCTAACACTCACAGTCGATGTCAGGGCTGACGACGATGGATGCTGCCTGACTGCAGGCTCCTTGAGTCTGCGGCGTCATTAAGTGTCTGGCGGCGGGATATGACGTCCTACCAGCAGGGTGGCCATGACTCTGTCCGCCTCGCCGAAGCCCACCTTGGTGGCAGCTGGATCCGTTGGTTGGCCCCCGAAATCAACTCCTAGGATCGTCACTCATGGATAACCGGGCTCCGCAAGGCGCGTCAACCCTCGAGCTCTTTTTCGACCTGGTGTTCGTGTTTGCGCTCACTCAGGTCAGTGCCTTTCTGGTTGAACATGGCGATGTGGCCGGACTGGCCCGCGGAGCATTGCTGCTCGCAATGCTGTGGTGGATGTGGTCCACCTTCACGTGGACCACCAACTGGACCGGCACGGAGACTGCTGCCATCAGACTCGCCCTCCTGGCGGGGATGGGAGTCAGCCTCGCCATGGCTCAGGCTGTTCCCGATGCCTTCGAGGATGGGGGAGCCTGGTTCGCAGTCACTTACTTCATTGTTCGCCTCATATCGGTCGCTCTGTCATGGTTGGGGGCCGGGGCCAACCAGGCTCAGCGCGAGGCGCTTCTCACTTTTCTTCCGTTGGCGACAGTGGCGCCCCTGCTGGTACTGGTGGGTGGGTTCCTGGATAGCCCATGGCGGACCGTCCTCTGGGTGCTCGCATTCGCCGTCGACCTGATCAGCGCCATTTCGGCGGGTCGCGGCACGTGGCAGATTCAGGCCAGGCACTTCGCCGAACGCAACGGATTGTTCGTCATCATCGCTCTCGGCGAATCGATCGTGGCCATCGGGCTCGGTGTGGTGGGGGAGGAGCGCAGTGCCACTCTGGCTCTGAGCCTTGGTGTGGTCTTCGTAGGTGCCGCCGCTCTGTGGTGGTCCTATTTCGACAAACCCGCCCAAGATGCCGAAAGGTATCTCGCTGAGGCCAATGACAAGGAGCAAGGCAGGTTTGCCCGCGATGCCTACAGCATCCTCCATTATCCGATAATCCTCGGCATCGTCCTGTATGCAGTTGGAGCCGAAGATGTGGTTGCCCATCCCGATGATGCGCTGGACGGGTTCAACCGTTTTGCGCTCTCGGTCGGTGTAGCCCTTGTTCTGCTTGCAGTGGTGGCGGCCGCGTATCGGGCAGTACGACGAGTGCCTACTGAGCGATTCGTGGCAGGCATCGTGCTGATCGGGCTGGCGCTTTTTGGCGGAGAACTATCGGCGTTGCGCCTTGCCGCTCTGGTGGATGTCGTGCTGATAGCCAGCCTGGTGATTGAGCACCGCAACCGGGCGCGTCTCGACGCCGAACGCTCGTCGGTTGGCTAGAGCTCTATCAACTCGCTGGATGTGGTGAACTCTTCAAGAATGTCGGGTTGTCATGTGGAAGGGGGAACACCCGGATTGCTTACGTGGTAGATGGCCTGATCCCCGACCACCCACGCCGTGCCGTCTGGGCCTACGTCGAGGCTGTATAGGTCGGGGGATTTGAAATAGGTCAAAGCGACCTCATCTCCTATCCGCCACAACTCCCGGTCGGGGGACTGAGTGCCCTGGTCACCGGAGACGGTTTCAACCAGCGCCCAGACGATTCCGTCCTCTGCCCCGGCCAGGGCGAGAATCACGACATCGTCTTTCATCCGTGACCAGACTCCATTCCGGTAGCGCCACAAGTCCCCGCTGCCCTCCTCATCGCAACACCAGTAGTTCTTGCCGGCCCACACTTCTCCATCAGGTGTGACAAGAAGGGTGGTAAATCCCAGGCCGCCCAGCATCTCAATCCACTCATCCCCCTCGAGCCGGTAGATGCCATCCAGGGTGGCGATCCAGGCCGTGCCAGCCGGATCAATCGCGAGATCCTGTACCTCGCTGGGAGTGACGGGAATAGAGATCCAGGACGAGCCGTCGAACCTGTCGATTTGGTTGCCTGTTCCCGCGTTGCACGCCAACCAGAGCGAGCCATCTGGCGCCACGGCCCGGGACTGGCAGCGCTGCCAACTCTTTGCCTCACGCATCCACGGGATCTCAGCCCATGTGCTGCCGTCCCACCTGGCGGCCCGCCCTTGGGTATGGGCCCACATCGAACCATCCGGACCACTTTCGACCCATGCAGTCCATGCCGACTCGTCCCAATCGGTGGCGGGCCAGGAAATCGCAACCCAATGTTCGCCGTCGAAGCGCCACAGTTCACTGCTAGCAACCACCCACACGTGTCCCGCTTCGTCGACCGTCACGGATCGAGGCCATGCGATGGGTGTCTGGTCATCAATGGACAGAGTGGACCAGGATGCACCATCGAAGCGCAGAACACCCTCTGCGCCGGTGAACCAGAGACTTCCATCGCTTGCGAAGACCGGAAGAGATCCTGTCCACTCCGGAATCTCCAAGGTGGCTGCCGGTCCGCCGGCATCGAGCCGGACTAGCTGCATGCTCCCCCGTGATGTCTCTGTATCCCACGTTGAGATTGCGATCCATGCTCCGGGGTCGCTGGTCGCCATCAGCAAGTCGACATAGCCGTCATCGGGCACCACGAGGAGGCCACCATCGGCTGCGGTCACCTCAACGAGAGAGTCACCGTCGCCCCGCCAGACGCGCCGACCGTCGGTTCCCCAGAACATCCCGCTTGCGTCGAAGGCGATCTGCGCGAGGCTCTCGTGCTCGATGTCGAATGGTTGAGCCCAAAGGTCGT
>JAZGCP010000220.1:0-2480 GCA_036477035.1 Acidimicrobiia bacterium
TCGAATGGCTGTACCCGAACGGGGCCGTCGTCGCCTTGGGTCAGCCGGTTGTGGTTATCGCGACCGACAAGGCGGAAGTCGAGCTGGAAGCCCCCGCCGATGGTGTGCTCGAAATCGAAGTTCCGGCGGCCGACGAGGAGATCCCTGTACTCACCGTGCTTGCCAACGTGGTCACGGAATGAGCGTCCTCTCCCGATTTTCGCTCGACGGCCGTGTCGCCGTCGTAACCGGTGCCGGCGGCGGTCTGGGTCGCGCCATCGCAGAAGGTCTTGCTGATGCAGGAGCCCTCCTTGGGTGCATTGACATCGAGCCGACCGGCAACGAGGCGACGGCAAACACCATCGGTGCCGAGGCAGCTCTCGCCGTTACGGCCGACGTCCGCACTCCGGCGGCACTGGACACCGCTGCCACCACGATCGAAGAGCGATTCGGAACTCCGCAGATCCTCGTCAACAGCGCCGGTATCGGCGGTCGGGGTCCTGCCGACCATTACCCCGATGAGCGCTGGGTCGAAGTCGTGGACGTAAACCTCAAGGGCTCGTTCAATGCATGTCGCACGTTCGGTCGGGCGATGATCGAGACCGGTGGAGGATCGATCGTCAATATCGCATCGATCGGCGGCCTTGTCGGGTTTGCCGGCAGCGTTGGCTACCAGGCGAGCAAGGGAGGTGTCATCCAGATGACAAGGACTCTGGCAGTGGAGTGGGCTCCGGCGGCGGTGCGGGTCAACGCCATCGCTCCCGGACACATCGCCACCGCCTTGGTGATGAAGCAATGGGAGACCGAGCCAGAGCTGAAGGAGTTCTTCCTCGATCGAACCCCCATGGGCAGGCTGGGAACACCTGACGATGTCGTCGGCGCCGTGGTCTTTCTCGCGTCGGACGCGGCGTCCATGGTGACCGGTCAAACACTCGCCATCGACGGTGGATACACCGCACAATGAGGTTCGTTCTGTGATGGCGACAGGCGGACACGTCGATGCCGACACCGCGCGCTCGATTTTGAGCACCATGGTGCGAATCCGGGTATTCGAAGGCCGGGTCGAAGAGCTGTTCGCCCAGGGCAAACTCCCGGGTTTCGTTCACGTCTATTTGGGGGAGGAGGCCATCGCCGCCGGCGTATGTGCAGCCCTACACGACGACGACTACATCACCTCAACTCATCGCGGACATGGCCATGCGATCGCCAAAGGAATCGGTTTGTCGGCCATCATGGCCGAGCTCCACGGGAAGGCAACCGGCGCCTGCCGCGGGCGTGGGGGATCGATGCACGTCGCCGACTTCTCGATTGGCATGCTCGGAGCGAACGGCATCGTCGGTGGCGGCTTCGGCATTGCCACCGGTGCCGCCCTGTCCGCTCGATACCGGGGAACGGATCAGGTAGCGGTGTGCTTCTTTGGCGATGGTGGTATCAACAAAGGCACGTTTCACGAAGCGGCGAACTTCGCAACGGTGCATCGGCTGCCGGTGATTTTCGCATGCGAGAACAACCAATTCGCTCAGTTCACGGCGCGACATCGAACGACGTCTGTTGACGATCTGTCGGAACGAGCGGCTGGCTACGGGATGCGTGGGCTCACCGTTGACGGCAACGATCCCGGTGCTGTGTACGCAGCAACCGTGGAGGCAGTTGCCGTCGCCCGCCAGGGCGAAGGGCCCACGCTGCTCAACCTGATGACCTACCGGTTCGGGGGCCACTACGTGGGTGATGCCGAGGTCTATCGAGACCGAGCGGATGTCGAATCTCGCAAGGAGGCCGACCCGATCGGACGCTGGGAGGCCGAATTGCTCGATGTCGGCGTGCTCACGGAGGACGACCGAAGCCGGCTGTGGGAAGCGGCCCGCAGCGAGGTCGCCGCGGCGGAGAAGTTCGCCGAGGAGAGCCCCGACCCCGACCCCGACACCGCGCTCGACGATGTCTTTACGGGAGCCGGAGATGGTTGAGAAGCGGATGGGGTTCGGTCAGGCAACAGTCGATGCGATGCGGTGGGCGATGCGGGAGGACGAACGGGTCCTGGTCTTGGGTGAGGATATCAGTTGGGGAGGCAACTTCGGTCAGTTCCGCGGCTTGGTGGAAGAGTTTGGGCCTGAACGAGTCATCGACATGCCGATCTCGGAGGCGATCATTGTCGCCACCGCGGTGGGTGCCGCAGTGACGGGTCTGCGACCGGTGGCCTCGATGAGCTTTGTCGAGTTCACACTTGGTGCGATGGACGAGATCGTCAATCAGGCGGCGAAATTCCGTTACATGTTCGGGGGCCAAATATCGGTGCCGATGGTCTTGAGAGCGTCCGACGGTGTGTTGCGTTCTTCTGGCGCACAGCACTCATCCAGCCTGGAGGGCATCTTCACACACTTGCCCGGTCTCAAGGTGGTGGCTCCCTCCAACCCAGCTGACGCCAAGGGCCTGCTGCGATCGGCGATCGATGACGACGATCCCGTGATCTATCTGGAAAACAAGAGGATCACGGCAAAACGAGG
>JAZGCP010000221.1:0-2036 GCA_036477035.1 Acidimicrobiia bacterium
GTTCCCCTCGACGTGCTCGCCGACAACGCGGTGACGGACCTCACCGAGCTGGAGGGCCTCGTTGCCACGACCGACCTGATCCCCGGAGAGCAGGTCATTGCCTCCCGATTCCAGACTCCGGCGGCGGTCGCAGCGGAATCCCGCGTGGAGGTTCCACCAGAGTTCCTCCAGGTCACCATCCCGCTCGATCCCGCCAGGGCAGTTGGGGGACGCCTCGTCCCCGGTGATCGCGTCGCCTTCATCGGGTCGTTCGCCCCCTTCGGCCTCGGCGGCGTCGAACCGGGGGACGACCAGGCACTCGAGGAGGCCAGGGACGCGATCATCGTGATCGAATCGGATGACGGCCAGGGCCAGACGCAACTCGCGCTCAGGACCCCGGCATCCACCCACATCATCATCCACAAGCTGCTCATCACCGGCATCCAGGTGGAGCAGGCCCCGCGTGAAGCCGAGGACGGCACCACCCTTACGGTCGAGTTCGCCCCGACCGGCAACCTGTTGATCACGATGGCGGCAGGTGCTGAGGACGTCGAGAAGATCATCTTCACCCTCGAGTACGGGTCCGTGTGGCTTGCGCTCGAGGACGCCGACTCGCCCGAGCCGGACACCGAGATCCGCACCCGGGAGAACATCTACCTATGAGCGACATCATCCTCATCGGCATCGCCCCACCTCAGGAAAAGCGCATCCGTGCCGCGCTGGGGAAAAGCAACGGTGAGGTGACGACGTGGGACGGACCGACAGATGGGGAGGCAGCTGCCGCGGCTCTTGCCGAGGAGCACCCGGTGGCGATCATCCTCGGCTCCTCACTCGGCACGGATGCGCAGGATGCCGATCCGTTCGCCGAGGAGACACCGGAAAGGGCACTCGATCTGGCCCGCAACCTCGAAATCGTCGATCCGACCATAACGACGCTGCTGATCGCCAGGACCGATGCCGACAACCTCCAGCGAGCGATGAGCGTTGGGATCCGCGAGATCGTCGCACCCGACGCCAAGAAGGCCGCCATCAAAGGGGCGCTCAGCCGGGCCCTGAAGGCGGGACGTCGCTTGCGCGAGGTGCGGGAGAGCGTGACACCCGAGCCGACGAATCGGTTCGTCGTCGTGATCTCGGCCAAGGGTGGTGCCGGCAAGACCGTCATCAGCACCAATCTCGCCGTGGGACTTGCGCAAGAGAGCTACCGTCGGACCGTTCTGGCGGACCTCGACCTTCAGTTCGGCGACGCGGCCACAGCCCTCCTTCTGTCTCCCGAATACTCGATCGTCGATGCGGCCGGCGCCGCCAACAAGGGACTCGACGCCGCCACCCTCAAGGTCTTCTTGACATCCCACGGCCCATCCGAGTTGTACGTCCTGTGCGCACCCGAGGATCCCGCAGTGGGTGAGTCGCTCAACATCTCGGACATAAGCCAGGTCCTCGACCTGCTCGCAGAGGAATTCGGTTACGTCGTCATCGACACCGACCCGGGCCTCTCGGAAATGACGCTGATGGCTCTGGAACGGGCCACCGACATCATCATCGTTGCCGACCTCGATGTCCCCAGCGTGCGGGGAACTCGAAAGCTCATCGATGCACTCGACGTCATCGGAATGACGGAAGGGCGGCGACACCTGGTCCTCAACAGGGCCAACTCGAAGGTGGGCCTCACTCCCGCCGAAGCACAGGATTCGGTCGGCGTCAAGATCGATGTGGCCCTGCCGAGTACTCGCCAGGTCCCGATATCGATGAACGAGGGGCGCCCAATCGCGGTGAGCGGCCAGCGCACGCCGTTTGGCAAGCAAATTGTCGAGCTGGTCGGGTTGTTCTTGCCGGCGAACGTCAGGAGAGGAGGGAGGCGATGAAGCTGAGCGACAGGGTCAAGCAGGCCCGGCAAGATCCGAACAATGTCATCGATCTCACCGACAGCGGAAGCAGGCACCTCGACACCGACGATCCGATCGCCGGATTCAAGCTGCGGTTGCAGCAAGGCCTTCACGAGAAGCTCGGTCCAGATGCATTCGACACCAATCGGTCCGAAGCCGATCTCCGTCGCTCGG
>JAZGCP010000222.1:0-2916 GCA_036477035.1 Acidimicrobiia bacterium
TCAGCGCCGCAGGCCGTTATCAGAACCAGGAACGCCGCCGCGGATATCAGCCCTCTGACAGCAGAGACCGAACTACCTCGTCCGGCATGTGATAGGTCTCGTCGTCCGATGGGAACTCACCCTTCTGTACATCGCCGAACCAGGCGGCGACGGCCTCGGTGGCAGTCTGGTTGAGGTCCGCATATTGGCGCACGAACTTGGCAACGTGGCCATCGGTGAGTCCGAGCAGGTCGTGGAACACCAGGACCTGGCCGTCGCATTTGGGACCGGCGCCGATGCCGATGGTCGGGGCCGAGATCTCCTTCGTGATCAGTTCGGCGAGCACGTCGGGAACGCCTTCGAGCACGATCGCAAACACTCCGGCCTCATCGAGCGCCTTGGCGTCGTCGAGTAACTCGCGGGCGGTTTCGACCTCCTTGCCCTGCACCCGATACCCGCCCATGGCGTGGACCGACTGCGGGGTGAGACCGAGATGACCCATCACCGGAATTTCGGCGTCGAGTACTGCCTCGATCATCGCAAGGCGCTTTCGTCCGCCTTCGAGCTTGACCGCACCGGCCCCGCCCTCACGAATGAACCTGGCGGCGTTGCGGATCGTGTCCTCGACCGTGACGTGATAGGAGAGCCACGGCATGTCGCCCACCACGAATGCCTTCGGCTTGGTGGCAGTGACTGCACGGGTGTGGTGGATCATCTCAGCCATGCCAACATCGAGAGTCGTCTGGCGACCGAGCACCACGTTGGACAATGAGTCTCCCACCAGGATGATGTCGGCTCCGGCGGCATCGACGATCCGTGCCGAAGGGGCGTCGTAGGCCGTGATCATTCGAAGTTTGGGGCCACCCTTGGCAGCGCGCACCTTGGGGGCAGTCATCTGATCGCGCATCTGAGTCTCTCTTTCTCCCCACCCGAAGGGTTGGAGGATGTCTGGCGCGTGTCTTGCTCCTTGAACCCGCCTTGCGGAGATCCGCGGCCTCTGTCGGCAGTCCCCGGCGAGTTATCCACAAGTGTAGCGAGTCCGGTCTTCTCCATGGGAAGGTCAGGGGTGCTGAGGGCCTCTTGACGCCACGGCCGTGCGGCCATGTCACGCTCGGCTCAGTTCTCTCCCGATCTCGATGACCTCGTCAACGAGTCTGGTGGCGTGATCGAGTTCGGTGCGGGGATTGATGAAACAGGGCCTGATTGCGAGTCCGGCGTCCAGCCACGTGCTTGATGGGAGGTTGTCACCCCGGCGCCGCAGCTCGTCGAGGATCTGTTGGTTGAGTTCGTCGAGGGCGGCGCCATGCATCCCTTCGGGCACATACCGGAAGCACGCGACCGATAGTTCGGGCTCCATCAACAACTCCAACTCGTCCGAACTACGAGCTCGATCGGCGACGAGACGTGCGCAGTCGTTGTGTCGCACGATGCGTTCACGGACCCCTGCGGCTCCGATCTCCTTGAGGATCGCCCACACCGCGATACCTCGAGCGGGTGTGCTGAAGTCGACTCCCCAATCCGGTGTCCCCCGCCCCATCGACTCCCATGGCGACTCCGGATCCTGATCCTCGAATCCCTTGTGCTCGCGTTCGCGGTCGTAGCCACCGGTTTCGACGGTGAAGCTGCGGCCGAGTAGATCACCGTCACGACAAATGACCAATCCCGTTCCTACTGGCGCCGCCAACCATTTGTGCGGATCCACCGCAAAGGAGTCGTACTCGGCCGGATCTCCATACAGATCGCGCACTCGCTCGTCGAGGATCCCGAAGCCGCCATAGGCGCCGTCCACGTGGAACCAGATGCCGAACTCTCGCGCCAGTGCAGCCATCGGGCCGAGTGGATCGATGATCCCTGTGTTGACGTCCCCGGCGTTCCCGACGATTGCCACGGGGGTGTCGCCCGCCGCGATGTCCTTCTCAAGAGTCGAACGGAGCGCGCCGAGGTCGATACGCCGATCGTGGGCGAGCGGGATCGAACGAACATTGGCTCGACCCATGCCGAGGACTCCGAGTGCACGTCCGATCACGTGGTGCACTTGAACGCTTGCGTAGACGCGGGGATTCGGGATCGCTGTATTTCCCTCGCGCGCCGCATCGATTCCAAGCCGCTCGCCGGCTTGCTGGCGCGCTGCTCCCAACCCCACCAGGTTGGCGGTCGAGCCCCCTGAGGTGAATTGCCCCACACACGTCTCTGGGAAACCGAGAAGTTCGATCATCCACCCGACGGCCATGGAATCGAGATGGTTGCCGGGCTGAACCCACCACCGCTGAGCGCTCGCCACGGTCTGCGCCAGATTGGCCGCGGTTCCGATTGTGGTGGGCATCGTTGTGACCCAACCCGAGAACCCGGGGTGGCCAATCCGAAGTCCCCTGCGCACGACGACATCGTCCAGAAGCCGCAGCACTTCCTCGGATCCCGCTCCAGTGTGCGGGAGCGGCTCATCTATGAGGGCAAGCCAGTCCGAGCGTGGAACGGCGCGGTCGGCCCCCTCGAACCGGGTGAAATCGACGAGGGCCGGGAGGAGCGCCTCGATCGCCTTGTCGAGATCGCTCGTGGATGCAGGATCGGACATAGGTGGTGAGCCTACAAACGGCGCACCGGCTTCGCCGAGATGCTGAAGACGAATCTCATACCGTTGGCGAAGTCTTGACAGAGGTCCCGAGGGGCTCGATCTGGTGATTAGCACCCGGTCAGAGGGAATGCCTGAGATAGCTCCTGGATTCGGTGAGACCCGAGTCGGTCTTGATGCTGAATCCGAGGGCTGGATGATTTTGATAGGGGTCCCGGAGGGGCCATTGCACCAGTGTCGGAGAGCCGACGCGAACCTCAATGTTGCCTGAGTACTAGGACCACCAGGGAATTGGGGCCTGCCACACGCCGGGCGCCCGGTTAGCGAGGACCCCTGAGCTCGGCCCTGGATTCGGTGAGTCCCGAGTC
>JAZGCP010000223.1:0-2043 GCA_036477035.1 Acidimicrobiia bacterium
GGAACAGGATGAGCCGGGCGCTGCGCCCGTAGGTGAGGTAGGCCTTGGCCCACTCGAAGAGAACGACGATCCGATTGCGGAATCCGATGAGAAACACGATGTGGACCAGTAGCCACGCCGCCCACGCCGGGAATCCCGACAGCCGAAGCCCCCTGATGGTGGCGATCGCACTGCTGCGGCCGAGCGTGGCCATGGAACCCCGGTCGACGTAGCGAAACGGCTCCGCTGCCAGTCCGTCGAGGGCCCGCTCGATGGTGCGTGCGGCGTGGCGGCCCATCTGCATTGCGGCCGGGGCCACGCCCGGTACCAGCGCTCCATCCTGGGTAACAGCAGCCAGGTCGCCGACCACCGACACCTCGGGGTGCCCGGCCAATGTCAGGTCGGGCTCCACCAGAACGCGGCCGGACGGGTCCAGCGGCACGCCGAGAGATGCTCCCAGCGGGGAGGCGGTGACCCCGGCCGCCCACAGCACGGTGGCGGCGTCGATGCGGCCCTGCGATGTGTCCACACCCCGGTCGTCGATGCCGGTGACCATCTCCCCGGTCCGCACCTCGACGCCCAGGCGCTCCAGCTGCCGTTGCGCCTTGGCCGAAAGACTCTCCGGATAGGAGAGGAGCACCCGGTCGGCGCCTTCCACCAACACGATTTGGGCGTCGCCGGGGCTGATCCGGCGGAAGTCGGCTTTGAGGGCATGACGGGCCAGCTCGGCGATTGCCCCGGCCAATTCGGCTCCGGTGGGGCCGGCGCCGAGGATGGCGAAGGTGAGGAGGCGGGTTCGCTCGGCGGGGTCGTCGGCCAGCTCGGCCCGTTCAAACGCCAGCAGGATCCGACGTCTGATCTCCAGAGCGTCTTCGATGGTATTGAGGCCCGGGGCGTGCTGGGCCCAATCGTCGTGGCCGAAGTAGGAGTGGGTGGCCCCGGCGGCGACGATGAGATAGTCGTATTCGAGGACGCTTCCTGATGTCAGATGCACCCTGCGGCCATCGGTAGCGATCCGAGCAACATCGGCCAGCAGCACCGTGGCGTTGCCCTGGCGCCGCAGGATCCTCCTGATGGGTTCGCCGATGTCGATCGCACTCAGACCGGCAGTGGCCACCTGATACAGCAGCGGTTGGAAGACGTGATGGTTGGTGCGGTCGACGATTGTCACCCGGACCGGTGCCCTCCGCAGAGCCTTGGCCGCGTACAAGCCGCCGAACCCGCCGCCCACGATGACGACCTGTGAGCCCATTACCCGAATCTACCGGGCTCGTGTCCCTGACCGAGGAGGCGTTCGGTCAGAGTCCCACCCGCCAACACAACCGCTCGCTTCAGAGACGAGCTCCGCTAATCTGGGGTTCAGGAGTTGAGAATATGACCGAAATGCTCAGGCCGGTCGAGCGGCGAGTCCTCATGATGCGTGACGAAGGGGTTGCCATCGAAGAGATCGCCCGCCGGATCCGGCGAAGTCCCGCTCTCGTTACCCGCATGATCGAGTGGACCGAGATCCCCCGATCGGGGGTTCCGGTCAAGCGGGCACCACGTGCCATCGAGCAGCGGGTTCTCAGCTTGCGAGCCAGCGGCGAGAGCTACGAACAGATAGGGCAGCGCTTCAATCGCGGTGCCCGATTCATCCGCCAGGTCGAAGGACTCGCCCACTTCCAGCGTGGCCTCGAACTGCTCACCAACCCCGACTGAACAGGTCCTGTCCGCAGGGGTTGGAAACACGGTCTTGCCTAGCCTCGCGGTCTCAGATCGATAGGGGAGCCTGATGGTTGAAATGACCAAGATGATGGTCTGGATCGACCAGGACCTCTGTACCGGCGACGGCATATGTGAAGAGATCGCACCAGACGTCTTTGTCGCCCGCGACGACGGACTGTGGGTCGTCAAGGAAGAAGCCGCTCATTTCGGGACCACCATCGTCTTCGACGATGAGACCGGTGACGGGCACGGGCCCGAGGGCGCCAAGGGCGTTGCCCGGGTCCCGGACAACCAGATGGACATCGTCGTCGAGGCGGCCGAGGAATGTCCCGGCGAATGCATCATGATCGAGCCCTACGC
>JAZGCP010000224.1:0-3715 GCA_036477035.1 Acidimicrobiia bacterium
ATTGCTGCTTCGGCCCAGTCGCGCTGACCGCCGACTATCCGTTGTGCAGCCCAGCCGACGGCAATTCCCAAGACGAGGATGGCGAGAATCAGCATGCGTCGCCCGGGCGCGGGCCGGCGACGGCCAGGGCTGCAGCAACAAGCCGACGGTTGGCAGCCCATTCATTTGACGTATGTAGCTCCCCGGCCCTGCCCGCGTCCCTAGATCGTGGCCGCTCAGTCTTCGGCCACGTCGGGTTGCCGAACGATGACCTCGGGCGAGGGCATTTCGATGCCAGCTTCATCGAGTGCCCGCTTCACCTCACGTACCACACCGTCGAGGGTGCGCGAACCCGAGCTGAGATCCGGATCGTGCCACCAGCGCAGGGAAAGGGTGTACGTAGCCGTGCCGAACCCGCGTGCCCGGACATAGGGCGGTGGGTCGGCGTGAACACCCTCGACACCGGACGCGGCTTCGACGAGACGATCGGAGGCTTCGGCGACATCGACGCCGTATTCGATGTCCAGCTCTATCGCTGAGCGCCTCCGTTCGAACGTCGTGAGAACGATGAGAACCTCCGAGAGGACGTCGGTGTTGGGAACGTGGATGCTCCTCCAATCACGAGTCTGGATGACCGTGGTCCGCGCGTTGATGTCGAGAACCTTCCCCCGATGCCCGTTCGTCTCGATTTCATCGCCAATGTGGAAAGACGGCCGCGTTTGCAGCAGAAAGCCGGCAGCCAGGCTCTCTATCAATGGTCGGATCATCAACACGGCCACCACAACGATGAGACCCAGGGTGACGGTGAACCAGCCAACGTTGACGCCCAGCACGTTCAACGCGATGGCAAGGGCGATGAACACCACAAGATACCGCGCCGCCCGCTTGGCGATGTTTGGGGCATAGTCCGGTACAGCCGGGAGGCGACCTACCAACCTCCCCACAAGCCGCCCGGCGAGGAGACCGATCGGCCAACTGGCCACAAAGACGATGATCGCGGTGACGATGTGCCAACCCGATATCCGCGAGGTGTCGACCGCCTGTCCGACCTTCTCGAGATCATCGATTGATTGCGCAACTAGCTGGGTTGCATTGATGAACGCGATCCTCAGCATCCACGCCTCGTTGCCCCGCAAACACGGTTTCTGACATCGATCAGTGACATTCGAGGTGCCATCAGGTCACATGTTCTTCTCGTTGGCTTCACCCTTTCGGGGTGGAACGCGCCATAACGATCCGGCTCCTGAGGGTCCAGTGGACCGCCCGTCAGAACACCACTACATGCGGCCCTGGTGGGACGCGATGCGAGCGCTCTCGAGATGGATCAGCGGCGGCGACTCGCCCAGGTCGAGGACACATCGGAACCACCCTCCATGGTGTATCTGCGCCCGCTCTTGAACAGGAGGGGATCAGGGGCGATCTTCCCAGAGGCAAGGCCCTCGCCCAGCCCGAAAGCCGCCGCTTGTTCCACCAAGGCAGCAGGAGTGTACGAGAACGTCTCGCTCAGCGATCGAATGTCGGCCGCTGAGTTCATTTTCATCAGAATCAGGTTGTCGCATTGGGACAACACGTTCTGATGAACCTTCTCGGGGCGCTGCGTCGCGAGCAGGAGGTAGAGACCGTACTTCCGACCTTCACCCGCAATCCTCACCACGTGCTCGGTGGCGAGCGCCTGGTTGGAGTCGACCGGATGTTGCGGGCATACGTTGTGCGCCTCATCGATCACCATCAAGATCGGCTGCCGAGAATGCCTCTGCTCCCACAACGTACCGAGAAGCGCCGCCGCCGCGATCGAACTTTCCCTCCGCGACGGCAGGCTGCCGAGATCGAACACCGCCAGCCGCCAGTCCTCGGGAAGGAGGTCCCTGATCGCTTGCTCACCGGCCTTGACCCAAATCGACAGGTCGGCGACTCCGAGATTCTCGATCCGCAGCCCGAGCCTCCGGAGATCATCGTCAAACGAGGAACGGATCTCGCTCAGGACGTCATCCAGGCTGTAGTCGCTTCCCGGCATGCGCTGGACGGTGCGAACGTAGGCGTTGTACTCCTCGGCGTGAGCCAATGGATCGAGGCCGAGCACCATCGTCTGTTGTTCGAATGTCAATCTGCCGAACCAGGCGCGAAGCGGCATAGGCGACTGAGAACCGCCGAAGACGTGGATATCGGACGCCACAGTCTCGTACCGAGATGACAGCAAGCGGTACTCGTCGTCAGCTAACCCGAGATCACTCTGCGGTCGCAGCGATGCAAGGTTCACGAAGTCTGAGTTCGGATCGGCTACTGCGATCTTGATGTCCGTGTCGAGCAAGAGGCGCTCGAGGATGATCCCGAGGGTATAAGTCTTGCCCGAGCCGGACTGTCCGCACAAGAACGTATGCCGGCCGAATCCCGCCGCGTTCAGTGTCGCCGGCACCCCGGGCAGTTGCCGGATCTTGCCGAGTTCGATCCCGACGGTAGAACCGAGGGACGAGGAGAGATGAACGGACACGAGATCGGCGTCCGCCGCCTCAACGGTGCCTGAGCCGAACACCGCCGACCCATCGAGTCGATTGGAGCCACTGGCGTTCAGCTTGGCCAACAGGTTCCCTCGTCCGGTGATGAGCCGAGTCGGCCCTCCTCCTGGACGATCCGTCTCGAGCACTTGGCCCACCGACTCCTCGAGCACCTGGCCCAAATACACGTTGTCGTCGTCGACCGTGATCTTCACGTAGGCGCCGATCGGGACCGCTTCGGTGAGCGGCGCCTCCAACGAGAAGCTCCGACCGTCAATCGAGAAAGCGGTACCGCGCACATGGACTCCGTTTACCCAATGAGAACCCTCCTTACCCATGAGAGCCCTCCGCGCCCAGATCGGACCACCCGGCGAGGGTGATTGATCCGTATTCCGCAGAGGTGGCCGACCGATCAACAATTCAAACGCGGTCGGTGCCGTCGCGGAGAGCGTTGCACTCCTCAGCGCAGCCGTGGCGACGGTGGCAGCAGTACTCGACGACGCGGTCGGAGAGAGCCGCATTGGCGCCCGTACAAGCGGGCCTAGTGGCGCTGTAGTCGAATCGGGATCGTGATGGCCTTCCTGAGGAAGGGGACCGACCCGGACGCAAGGACTCCTCCTGATGGTAACTGTCGCACGGCATGTGTCGCTTTCGAGCCTGGCTCCCAAGCCCGCGCTAGGGTCTCCGGAACGAACCGCTGGCCTCACCTCGCGACAGGCGGTTGCCTGGATTTAAGACCCATTTGAGGTGCAAAGTCAGGGATCGACGGGTAAGGGAGCCTGTATGGATCCAAACGATCGATCAGGCGACTCTGTGACGCCGCCCGACGATCTTTCCGAGCCGGTCACCGCCCCGCCACTGATTGTCACGAAGCTCCAGGCGCCGGAGACGCGGAAAACCGACGTGGTCCGCACGCATCTCCTCGATCAGCTGCAGTGCTCAGAACAGGCCCGATGCATAATCGTCCGCGCCCCCGCCGGATACGGCAAGACAACATTTCTTGCCCAGTGGGCCGAGCGCAATCAGCAGTGTGCAGTCGCTTGGGTATCGCTCGACTCCCGAGACAACGACTCGGTCCGGTTCTGGAGATACGTCGTCGAAGCGATCAGAGGCGTCGAACCGAAGGCGGTGGGCGATGTTTCGGCCCGCCTCGAGGGGCCGGCCCCCGACTTGGTCGGGGACATCATCCCGCGTCTCGTCGACCACCTTGTAGCCATGTCCCCGTTGGCGCTGGTTCTCGATGA
>JAZGCP010000225.1:0-10546 GCA_036477035.1 Acidimicrobiia bacterium
TCACCTGGACGGTGGAAGCCCCACCCGGCTTCCCGCTCATCGAGGCAATCGACAATCAACACACGCTGCTCGGCGAATTCGTGTCGCTGCGAGCGGAAGGGTCGCATCCCGACGCTCTCTGGCTGACCTGGGCGGCATCCGGCCTGCCGACGGGCCTCGACATCAACCAGGTGACTGGTGAGATCACCGGCAGGGCGACTGCGCTCGGCGTGTTCTCGGTCTCGCTCACCCTCACCGATAGTCGCAACCAAGCGGTGGAAGCTTCCTTCATCTGGACCGTCGCCAAACTCGACCTGCCACCGATCGCTAATGCCGACAGCATTCGCATCGAGGGCGATGCCGTCGGCAGTGGAATCGCCGTCGACGTGATGGGCAACGACTCCGATCCCGAAGGCGCGGTTCTCTCACTGGTGAGCCTGGCCCAACCCGAGGTCGGGACCGCAGCGATCGTGCTGGGTCGCATATTCTTCGCACCCCCACAGGGCTGGACCGGAACGGTCGAGTTCGCTTACACCGTCGCCGATGAGACCGGCAACCAGGCCACCGCGCTGCTCACCATCACCGTCGAGGAATCGCTGGGGATGGTTCTGGCAGCTGCGGTCCTCGAATGGGACCCGGCGACGCCGCAAGCGGTGAGCTTCGATCAGATCGACCTTGACATCGGTGCCGGAACCGTATTCGTGCTGGGATCCGTGGTTCAGTCTCTGTACACGCTGGGAGTACCCCTCGCTCTGTTTGGCGGCGCCATTTTCTGGTCGCTGATGTTCGGTGGGCTCCTCAACGTCGGGTTTGCGGTCAAGGGTGGGGTCCCGATGCTCGTGCGAAGTACCGCGCGCAGCTCGGCGGTGGTCATGGTTGCTCACGGCAAGAAACTCAAAGCGATCAGCAAACCAGGTAAGGGAGAGCTGGTGTGTGAGTTCCTGGCAACCGATAGGGGTCTCCAGGCGACCGGCCGTCGCTCCAAGAATTTCGACCGCAGGTGGGCCGAGATCGAGACCCCGGATGGTTCGGCCTGGGTGCCGGCCGTACACCTGGCCGAAGAGGTTGATCGCGTCGGGTTCGCCGCCGATCCGATGCCGGTGAAACTCATTCAGGAACTCGCGGTTCGGATGCAGGCTCGCGCTCCCATCTCCGATCTCGTGTCGGAGCACGGCATGTGGGTCGCTCACCACGGTCCGATGGAACGCTATCGCCGTTACGAACTCGACTCCCTCATGGATAGCGATTCCGTCCGCACCTGGCCGGGACGTAACCCCGCCTTCCCGGCCTTCCGCGGCACGTTCGACGTGGCGGTGGCGACCAGCTTCCTCGACGCTTGGAACCACCCGCAACGCGAACTTCTTCGCAATCAGCGTGCGGTGCCCTCCACGATCATCCCGGTCGAGTTCACCAATTTCCACACTATCTCGATCGGCGCCGACGTAAGCGGGCGGGAGCGGCTCGATCTTCCGGCCTGGCTTGTCGTGTTCAGCTACGAAGACAGCAGGGCTCAAATCATCGGACTGGTCAAAGAAGGCTGAGAAGGTATTAGGTCTTAGGGATTGGACACTCCCGACCCGACTCCCGACTCCTCGCGGTATCGTCGCATCGTGAGCGTCAACGCAGCGATCATCCTGGCCGCCGGTTCTTCGGAGCGATTCGGTTCCTCCAAGCAACTGGTGGACCTGAACGACAGGCCGCTGCTCGAACATATCGTCACCGACGTACTGGCATGGCCGGTCGATACGGTCGTGGTGGTGATCGGGGCCTTCGCCGACGAGATCCTCGATGCGATCGACTTCCAGGATGCGGTCGTGGCGATCAACGAGGACTGGTCTGAAGGCCTCTCTTCCTCGCTGCGGGTCGGTCTCGACGTCCTGACGCGAGATCCCAAGTGGGATCGAACGTTCGTGGCTCTCGGCGATCAACCCAACATTCCGCCAGCCGTCCCCGGTGAACTCATCGCAGTCGCCGAGGAGACTCAGCGGCCGGCGGTCGTCCCCGTATACCGCTACGCACGAGGCCATCCTGTCCTGTTCGATCGGTCGTTGTGGTCGCGTCTGATGACCCTCGCCGGTGATGCCGGAGCCTCACCGCTGTTGACCACCCATCCGGAGTTCGTCGAGGAAGTCCGGTTCTCCGATCTACCGCCACGTGACATCGACATCCCCGACGACCTGGTTTCCCTCAGAGCCGGCGGGGGTCGCAGCACCCGCCCCGATGGCGGTCATTAGGCTCTCGAACCAAGAACCCGGCGACGGTGGAACCGACGCCCGCGACGCGAAAGGAACCCGATGGCTTCCATCGATGCAATCGAGGGGATCGGCCCCAAGTACGCCACCAAACTGCGCAAGGCCGGGATCAGGACCACCGAAGCCCTCCTCAAGCGTGGGGCGGATCGCGCCGGTCGGAAGCAACTTGCCGGGGCAACCGGGTTCAACAATCACCAGATTCTCGAATGGGTCAACCGCGCCGATCTCTTCAGAGTCAAGGGCATCGGTGAGGAGTACAGCGACCTCGTGGAAACATCGGGGGTCGACACCGTGAAGGAGCTGCGTACCCGAAACGCAGCCAACCTCACCGAGAAGATGGCGGAGATCAATCAGAAGAAGCGGCTGGTCCGCCGGCTCCCCACCGAGTCGATGGTCACACGCTGGATCGCCGATGCCAAGAAGCTTGCACCGGCCGTCAAGTATTAGAAGGCGTAGGGAACGGTCGACCTGGTGACCGGACTTGGTCCATCAGGGGCAACGGCTTAGACCGACCACTTTTGTTCGGTGAATAGAAGAAGGGCCCAGCAGATGCAGGGCCCTTCTCGCGATCCCACCGACGGTCAGCCCTCGTCCTGCTCCCCGTCGGTTTCCGCCTCGACTTCGGCAACGTTCTTGGCCGCCGCCTTCTTGGCCGCAGGCTTCTTGGCGGCAGGCTTCTTGGTCGCAGCCTTCTTGGCCGCCTTGGGCTCTTCGGCTTCTGACTTGTCCTGGCCCGGCTTGAAGGTCTGGCGCCAGTTGGTCAGAACCTCCTCGAGCTGATCCTTCAGCTTCTCGACGCGACCCTGGAGCTGATCGAAGTCGACCCGATCCTTGATCTCGGTGACCAGCTTGGCGTCGCGAACCTCACCCGAGAGTCGTTCACCCTCGACAACCCAGGCCTCGAACTCCTTCTGGAGGGTCTTACCGACCTTGCCGGCGTAGTCGGCGATGCGACGACCGGCGACCACCGGAGCACCCACAACCGCGTATGCGGCCTTCTTGCTGGTGTCGGTCAGATCGTCTACTCGATCCTTTGCGCTGTCACGGATGTCGGCGACAGTCTTCATGATTTCTCCTCTTCATCCGGCCCCGTGACAAATGATCGGTAGATCTCGGTCAGGGCCTGCTTCTGTCGTTCATTGAGCGTCTCGTCCAGCCGAATCGCCGCCTCGATATCCGTCGCCTTCCGACCCTCGAGCAACCCGGCACGCTCGAAGAGCGTTTCCGCCGAAATCGACAGCGCCCGGGCGATCGACTTGAGGATCTCTGCCGAGGGCTTTCGCAGCCCCCGCTCTATTTGGGAGAGGTAGGGATTAGAGATACCGGCGCGTTCGGCCAGCTTCCGAAGCGAGATAGCACTCCGCTCCCGTTGCTGGCGGATGAACGATCCGACGTCCGACACTCCACGTTTCATAGTGCTTGCGATTGTATAACGATATGCTAACAATTGCAAGCGTTAGCAATGAGCAAGCAGTCAGAACAGGGCTAACGTCGCCGTGCAGCGAAGGGAGCAGCCTGTCCAGTCAATCGGTTGAAGACTCGACGATCATCGTGATGGAGAGCGGTGCAACCCGCGCCGACATCGATCATGTTCTCGAACGGCTGCGTGACATCGGGGCCGAAGCCCACGTGTCCGAAGGCCAGTTGCGAACGGTGATCGGTGCGATCGGCGACAGGTCGACGATCCAGCAGCTCCCCTGGGAAGCCTTCCAGGGAGTCGAGCGGGCGGTACCCGTCCTCAAGCCATACAAATTCGTCAGTCGAGACCACCACGCCGACGACACAATCGTGACGGTCGGCGACGTGCCGGTTGGCGGGCAGGCGGTGGCCGTCATCGCCGGACCGTGTGCTGTCGAGAACCGTGATCAACTCTTCGCCGCAGCCGCGGCCGTCAAGGATGCGGGAGCAACCATCCTGCGCGGGGATGCTTTCAAGCCCCGCACCTCGCCCTATTCGTTTCAGGGACTCGGCGAGAAGGGTCTCGAACTGCTCGCTGAAGCACGGGACGAATTCGGACTGCCCTTCGTAGCCGAGGTGGTGGACCCGCGGGACATCGAGTTGATCTCGTCATACGCTGATCTCGTCCGCATCGGTACCAGGAACATGGCCAACTTCCCCCTGCTCACCGAGGTGGGTCGCCAGTCGAAGCCCGTCCTGCTCAAGCGTGGATTCACCGCAACGATCGAAGAGTGGCTCAACGCAGCCGAGTACATCTACAAAGAAGGCAACCACTCCATCATCCTGTGCGAACGCGGAATCAGGACCTTCGAGACGCAGACGCGCAACACCCTCGACATCTCGGCGGTGCCCGTGGTCAAAGGCCTGTCTCATCTTCCGGTGATTGTCGATCCGTCCCACTCCGGGGGAAGACGCCGCCTGGTGGCGCCCCTTTCCCTTGCCGGCGTGGCTGCCGGCGCCGACGGCCTGATAATCGATGTCCATCCTGCGCCTGAGACCGCTCTGGTGGATGGAGCCCAGGCCATCCTCCCCGACCAGTTCTCACTCCTCATGCAGCAGGTCGGCGTAATTGCCGCGGCAGTCGGTCGAACCGTCTGATTCGGGTTGGCAGGGCCGGCCAAACGTTGGCTGCGTCGGGCTCGAATTCACCGCCGTCGGACCTATCCGCATGACGGACCGTCAGATGTCGTAGAACCGGTGCTCCACCACCCGCCGCGCCCTCCTGGTGACTCTCCGATAGTCCTGGCGCAGCGCGGTACGGGGTGACTGCGTATACCCGAGAGAGCGAGCAAGCCTGGTCGCCTCTGTGGGTTCGTCGGGAAGAGAGTCGCGAGGCCGTCCGGCACGGAGAAAGAGGCGATTCCGCACCCGGGCACAGAACCGGTACGCATCCACCAGGATGCTCTCTTCCTCACGATCCAGCAGACCGGCGGCCGCAAGCGAAGCCACCGCTTCGAGAGTCGACGCCCCCCGTACCTCGGGATGATCGGCACCGTTTTGCAACTGCAGCAGCTGAACCGTCCACTCGACATCGGCGAGACTGCCCTTGCCGAGCTTGAGATGGAAGTCGGGGTCCTCGCCCACCGGGATGCGCTCGACCTCGACCCGCGCCTTGATCTGCCGAATCTCTTGCTCACGACCGGGGCGGTCCGCAAAGACGTGAGAGATGGACGCATCCACCAACGCACGACCCAAGTCGAGGTCACCGGCTGCCGGTCGAGCGCGCAACATCGCTTGTAGCTCCCACGTATCCACCCATCGCTGCCAGTAGGACTCGTACGCCCCCAGGCTGCGCACCAGAGCTCCCTTGCTTCCCTCGGGTCGAAGGCCCAGATCGAGCTCCAAAGAGGGAAACCCGGTCGCAGGGCGCTCGAGTGAGGCGATGACTCGTTCGATCACGGATATCGTCGCATCGGTGTCGTCGGCATCCGCCGTAACCACAATCGCGTCGAGGTCACTGGCATACGTCAGTTCGTCCCCACCCCACTTGCCCAACGCGACGATGCACAGTCGAAGACTCGAATTCGACCCCCGCAAGGCCACATCCACCGCAGCCTGAACCGTGGCATCAGAGAGCATCGACAGTCGGCGACCCACCTCTACTTCATCAATGAGGTCGGCAATGTCGGCGACGGCGATCCGCAGCAGGTGCTCGGCATGGAATCGGTGGATCGCAGACGTCGCATCGCCGGGAACCGAAGCACGGGCGCGGCTCTCGTCGACGAGTTCGTCTCGCGTCGGCCACGCCACCAGTTGGTCATCGTCGCCGAAGGTCGGAACCAGCGGCGGCAGACGATCCACCAGCCGTCCGATCAAACGCGAAGTCCCGAGCACACGACACAGTCGCTCGGCGGCCACCGGGTCGTCTCGCAGGGTGGCGACAATCGAACCGACGTCGGCGGTCTCACCCAGCAGCATTCGAAGCTGGCTCAACCCGAGGTCGGGATCCGGCGCCAGCGAGAGCCACTCCATGATCAACGGCAGCATGTGGCGCATCAGCGAACTCCGACGCGACAAACCCCTGGTGAGATCCTCGACGGCCTGCTGGGTTGCCTCGGTGTCGAGGAAGCCGAACGCTTCGAGGCGACGAATAGCCGCGGCGGCGGGCATCGAAGCGGCTTTGCTCTCGGCCAGTGCGTCCAGCACCGGTCGGTGGAACAACCGCTCATGAATCGAGCGCACCTCGGAACGCTTATCTGTGAGATCCGCCTCGAACCTCATCAGCGCCGGCTCATCGGATCCGTCCCGGTAGCCCATCGCTCGAGCGATGCGCTCGCGATCCTCGATGGCTCGAGGAAGGGTGTGCGTCTGGCGGAGGTCGAAGAGCTGCAGGCGATGTTCGGCGTCCCGCAACCATCGGTAGGCATCGGCCAGGGTCTCCGCGTCCTCTGTCAGGACATAGCCACCCTCGGCCAAGCCTGCCAGCGCCGCCAGTGTGCCCGGGGTCCGCAGAGCCGGGTCGGCTCGGCCGTGGACCAATTGGAGCAACTGCACCGCGAACTCGACATCCCGAATGCCCCCGACACCCCGCTTTAGTTCCGTCACCGATTCATCTACCACGTCCTCGGTCCGACGCTTCATGGCCCGAATCGACCGGACGGCATCGGCCCCGAGACGTTCGGGGAACACCGCCTCGACCATCGAATCGACGAAGCCCTCTCCCAGTTCGGTGTCGCCGGTCACAAAGCGCGCTTTGAGCAGGGCCTGGAGTTCCCACGTTTCGGCCCACCGCGCCCAGTAGGCCCGGTACGAATCGAGCGACCGGCTCAACGGGCCCGAGGCCCCTTCGGGCCGGAGATCGGTATCGACTCGAAACGGTGATCCATCCTCAGAATGCTTCCCCAGCGCAGCGACTATCCGGGAAGCGGCCTCCAGCGCCTTCTCGTCCGAACCCTGGTGCACGAACACCAGATCAATATCCGAGGCGTAGTTGAGTTCTTGCCCGCCCCACTTGCCCATTGCGATCACGGCGAGGCGAGTCGGGATTCCCTTTAGGACCGAGTCAACCACGACCCGGGTGGCGGTATCGGCGATGGCCGAGACCCTGGCCGCGGCTTCCGGCATTTCGATCTGGCCGGCGAGATCGGCGGCGGCCACTGCCGCCAGAGATTCCTTCACCCAGCGAGCGAGACCGTCGGGATCCGGCTCCGGCGGGTCGAACTGCTTGCCGAGGATCCGATGTGGGTCGGCGGCACGCACCACTGCGGCAGACAGGGCACGACTACCGCCGATCAGGGCGAGGAGCCTCTCTGCCATCGGCTCGTCCTCCAAAGCAGCCCTGGCCAGATGCGGGTGAGCACGTGCCATGTCTCCGAGTCGGATCATGGCTCCGACAGGGTCGGGCCCAAGACGGAGGCGATCGAACAGGTGGCCGGCCACTACGGCGTCGCCATCGATCCACCCGACGGCTCGGAGAGCCTTCAGGTCGGCCGGGTCGGTAGGGGGCAGCCGCTCCATGGCACCGAGGCTAAAGCCGTCGACGGTCGACGGCTGCGCTCACAGTCGGCGATCAGGCAAAGCCACCGGCAACGACGTCTGTCGCCTACTGGATAACGCCGGCACTAGGCTTCGCTGCGATGCGGGTGATGATCGACGGCACGCCGGTTTCTGACGACCAAGCAGCTATCTCGGTCTTCGACTGGGGCGTGCTCCGAGGATTCGGAGTGTTCGAGGTCATCCGCTCCTATGAGGGCTTGGCGTTTCGCACCGCGCAGCACCTGGATCGTCTGGAACGCAGCGCCGAGGTGCTGGGGATCGACCTCCAGAATCGCGACAGTCTCGACTCATGGATCGCCGAATGCGCCGAGACGGGCGGGGACGGTCAGGTCAGGATTGTCGTGACCGGCGGAGGTCGCGATCCGTTCGCCACAGCGCCGTCACGCACGATCGTCATGTGGGAGCCGATCCCCAGCGTTCCCGACCGACTCTCCGTGCTACCGATGAAGGCGCTATGGCACCCGGCCACCGACGCCGGCAGTTTCGCAGGAGTCAAATGGACGTCGTACGCACCCAACATGGCATCTACCGACAAGGCACAACGGGTCGGATTCCATGATGCACTCCTCCTCACCGCCGAATCATTGATTCTGGAGGGGCCCACGTTCGCTGTGGCCTGGATGTCAGAAGGCAGACTCGAAACCCCCTCCTTGCAACTCGGGATCCTGGCTTCGATCACGCGCGACGTCCTGCTCGAATCGGCACGCAGGCTCGACGTCGAGGTCAAACAGGGCTTCTTTCCCCTCGAACGGCTGCTCGACTGCGACGAAGCCTTTGGTCTTTCCACGGTCAAAGAAGTGACTCCAATCGAAAAGGTCGGGGAGCATGAGATCCCGATCGGCCCGTTCGGCGAGTCGCTGGCCGAGGAATTCAGATCGATAGTGACGGCAGAAACGGACCGCGCTACCGCCGCTTCCTAAACTGCCAAGCCGACACCGGAGGGTTCCTCTTGGAAATTCGCACGCGCTCTGCAATCCACAATCCCAGCCCGGAGGAACTGCGCGACCTGGCTGCAGCACAGGAGACCGTGCGGGAGACCGAATACGGCAGTCTCAACGTGACGACACAGGTGACCGCTCGTTCGAAGCTGAGCACCTTCATCGCCACCGACGATACCTCCGGACACACCGATCCCACTATCACCCGTTCCGAATACGACGCCCTCGCCCGAGCGCAGGTGGAGCACCTCGCAGACAAGGACGTCGTCGTGCTCGATGGATACATCGGCGACCACCCCGACGCCCGGGTGCGAACCCGGCTCATCATCGAGAAGGAAAACGCCAACATCGCGGCCAAGCAGCGTCTCCTCTACTTCCCAGCCGATGACGATGCCGAACCCGAATTCACGGTCTACTACACCCCCTCGCTGGCAGCACCCGGCTATCCCGATGACCGCATCATCGCCGTCGACCTCGATGGCGGTGTGACCCGCGTGCTCAACTCGGACTATTTCGGCGAATCGAAGATGGCCGGACTGAGGATGTGGGATGCGCTGATGTATCGCCGCGGTGGCCTGGCAATGCACAGCGGCCTCAAGGTGGTGGGTGACGGTGCGGCGCGCCGGGTAGGCCTCGTAGTGGGCCTCTCGGGCACCGGAAAGACGACGACGACGTTCTCGAAGGCGGGTGGCGGTGCCCCGGTTCAGGACGACTACGTGGCGCTGTTTCCGGGCGGCAAGGTATACGGAACCGAGGCAGGGACATTTGCCAAGGTCTACGGACTCACCGCAGAGTCGGAGCCGGCCGTGTGGCACGGCGCCACCCGGCGTCGGTCATACCTCGAGAACGTGGCAATGGACTCTTCCGGCACGCTCGACTTCCACGACAAGACCCACACCGAGAACAGTCGCGCCATCATCTCGGCCGAGGACATCCCCGGGATCATCTACCCGGCCGAAGTCGACACTGCCGACTTCATGCTCATCCTCAACAGAAACGCCAACATCATTCCCGCGGTGGCCCGCCTGACACCCGATCAGGCCGCGGCGTACTTCATGCTCGGAGAGACGACCGGAACCAGCGCCGGAGGAAAATCCGAGGCCGGGAAGTTCCTGCGGGTGCCGGGCACCAACCCCTTCTTTGCTTACCGACACGAGTGGCAGGCGAACCGCCTGCGCCAACTGCTCGAAACCACCTCCATGGAGGTTTTCGTGCTCAACACCGGCCGGGTCGGTGGCCTCGCTGATGACGATCGCTCCGCGAAGGTCACACCTGCCATATCGGCTGCGATCGTGGCAGCCATCGCTCACGGTGGGATCGAATGGGAGGAGGATCCCGACTTCGGTTATCAGGTGGCGTCTTCCGTGCCCGGCGTCGAGGACCCGGCGGTGCTGCGACCGAGGCTCCTCTACGACTCCCAGGGCCGGGGTGACCAATACGCCGAATTGATCGCCGGACTCAAGGTGGAGCGCGCCGAGCATCTGGCGTCCTACGAAGATCTACTCCCCGAGATCGCTGCCGCGGTGTGAGCCCAGACTCGCTTGCCTCCGGCATCGACGATCTATACCGACGGGCCGTAGAACATCCCACCGAAGTCGACGAGCCGGTTCTGATCGAGTGGGCGGAGACTGCGGCCGAGACCTCAGGCCATGATCGGGATCAAGCAAAGGTAGTGCGACGAGCAATCCGCACCGCTCGAAAGCTGGTTCGCTACTGGACCGAGCATGACCCTTCGGTTCTCTCCGACTGGCACAACGGCGTCGATGAGGCTCTCGGCAGCCAGGGCTGGCGCGCCCAGCTCGACACCCTCAGGTTCTCACTGGAGAAGACACCGGATCCAGAGGTGTTCGATCTCGTAAAGGAACGGCACCGCATCGTGCACTTCACAGAGTGGATGGAGGGCGTGGGTTACGAAGAATGGCT
>JAZGCP010000226.1:0-5621 GCA_036477035.1 Acidimicrobiia bacterium
TGTATCCGTACCTGTTCGGAGTCGAGTGAGCGGAAATACGCTCGCCCAGCTCGCCGGCATCGAGGTAGGGCGCATCAAAGGACTGTCCGGTAAGCGTGGCGAGAAGCTGCGCAAGGCCGGAATCGTCACGGTGGCCGATCTGCTGCTGCATGTGCCACGGCGATACGTCGATCGCAGCCGGACGCTCCCACTTTCCGACGTCCCATTGGACGAGGAAGTTACGGTGGTCGGCACGGTGAAGAAGGTGTCGGTTCGCCGACCCCGCCGCGGCCTCGTGATCATCGAGGCGACGATCTACGACCAGACCGGATTGCTCAAGGCGGTGTGGTTCAACCAGGCGTTTCGGGAGCGTCAACTCGCGGTGGGAACGGAAGTGGCGCTGTCGGGGACCCTGACGCGGTTTCGTGGGAGCCTGCAGATGCAGTCACCCGATGCCGACGTGTTGGACCGGCCATCCGAATCGTTGGTAACCGGCCGGATCATGCCGGTTCACCCGACGGTGGGGGGTATCGGCCCCGGTTATCTGCGCCGGGCCATACATTCGGCGTTGTTGAAGGCCCGTCCGATGCCGGATCCAGTTCCGCTTGCAATGCGGGAACGTCTCGGTCTGTTGGATCGGGATACCGCGATCGGAGACATCCACTTTCCGGACCAGATCGAAGCCGCCGAGGCGGCTCGGTCCCGGCTGGTGTTCGATGAGCTGTTTCGGCTCGAAATCGCTCTGGCGGTGCGCAAACACCGTCAGATCGACGAAGCCGAGGGCATCTCTCACGACGGCGACGGGAGCCTGGTCGCGGCGTTTCTCGAAGCCCTTCCCTACGAGATGACGGATGCGCAATCGCGGGCGATCGGCGAGATCCAACATGACATGGCGACGCCTCATCCGATGCATCGCCTTCTACAAGGAGAGGTCGGATCGGGCAAAACGGTCGTCGCCATGGCTGCGCTGCTCACCGCAGTCCAAGGCGGGTTCCAGGGCGCGGTCATGGCTCCTACCGAGGTCCTGGCCGACCAGCACCACATCGGGCTTGCCCCTCTCGCAGAACTGGTCGGTGTACGGATGGCGCTGCTCACCGGTTCGTCCAGTGGACGTGACGAGACCCTGCAGGCAGTGGCCACAGGCACGGTGGATCTGGTCGTCGGCACCCACGCTCTCATCCAGGAAGGAGTTGTGTTCTCCAATCTCGGTGTGGCAGTGGTCGACGAGCAGCATCGCTTTGGTGTGCACCAGCGAGTCGAGCTACGGGACAAGGCCGCCGGACGTCAGCCCGACATGCTGATCATGACTGCCACTCCTATCCCCCGGACGCTGTCGATGACGCTCTACGGCGATCTGGATGTGACCGTGCTCGACGAGATGCCCAAGGGACGGGTGCCGACCCGAACAGAGGCGATGTCCTCTGATCGGGCTGCGCTCGAGAGGGTCTACTCGATCATTCGGTCGGAGGTGGGCGCGGGCCGGCAGGCATTCGTGGTTTGTCCGTTGGTGGAGGACTCGCCCAAGCTCCAGGCGGCCTCGGCAACTGCCGAACACGAGCGACTCTCTGCGATCCTGTCGGATCTGAAGGTCGAGTTGCTCCACGGCCAGATGAAATCGGCCGACAAGGAGTCTGTGATGACCCGGATGCGGGCGGGGGAGATCGATGTCCTGGTCGCCACCACCGTGATAGAGGTCGGCATCGACATCCCCAACGCCACGGTCATGGTCATCGAGGACGCCGACCGATTCGGCCTGAGTCAGCTGCATCAGCTTCGGGGCCGGGTCGGAAGAGGGAAGTATCCGGGCCGATGCCTGCTGGTCGCTGACCCGACGACTCCCGAAGGGGAGCAACGCATAGCAGCCATGGTGGAAACGACGGACGGATTCCGATTGGCGGAAGAGGATCTACGGATTCGCGGTCAAGGCACGGTCTTCGGCGCCAGGCAGTCCGGTATTGCAGACTTGAAGCTTGCCGACATCCTGGCGGACATGGACACACTCATCGTGGCCCGGCGCGAGGCCTTCGACCTGGTGGCCCACGACCCGCAGCTGCGGGATCACGGTCCGATCGCTGACGAGACGGAGGCGCTGCTCGGCGGGTCTGAGGACTGGCTGTTCATCTCATGAGGATCATCGCCGGCGCTGCCAAGGGGCGCACTCTGCTCGCTCCCAAAGGATCCAAGACCCGTCCGATGATGGATCGCGCCAAGGAGGGCATCTTTTCGTCGCTGGCGACGGACGTCGAAGGGGCGGTCGTGTTGGACCTCTATGCGGGTTCCGGAAGCCTCGGGCTGGAGGCGTTGAGTCGAGGAGCGCGGTCGGCGGTGTTCGTCGAATGGCGGCGCGAAGCCGTCCGAGTGCTCGAGGCAAACATTGCCGCGGTCGGCCTCGGCGGACAGGCGGTTCCGGCAAAGGTGGAGGACTATCTGGTGCAAGGGTCGGGTACGTTCGATTTGGCATTCGTTGACCCTCCATACGACCTACCGCTACCGTCCGTAGAGGCAATCATCGGGCACCTTGCCCGATGGCTTGCAGACGATGCCACGGTCGTCGTGCATCGAAGGTCGGGGAGCGGCGAGATCGCAGGAGTTTCGGGTTTCTCACTCTCTGATCGGAGACGGTACGGCGACGCCGAGATCACTCGGCTCAAGAAGGAGGCGACGGCATGACCACGGTGCTCGTGCCCGGCAGCTTCGACCCGCCGACGTTCGGCCACATTGATGTTGTCAAGCGATGTGCTTCGATTTTCGACAAGGTCGTTGTGGCCGTGGTGAGGAACCCGTCAAAAAGCCCGGTATTCACATCGGATGAGCGCGAAATGATGCTCGAGGAGCATTGCACGTGGGACAACGTCGAAGTCGATTCCTTCGATGGCCTGCTGGTCGATTTCGCCAAGGTCGTCAACGCCAACGTGATTGTCAAAGGCCTGCGGGCGATGACAGATTTCGACTACGAGCTTCAGCTGGCTCAGATGAACCGACATCTGTCGGGGGTCGTCACGATGTTCGTCGCTACCAAGCCGGAGCTCGGCTACCTCTCCTCATCGCTTGTGAAAGAGGTTGCCCGGTTCGGCGGAGATCTCACCGGGTTGGTTCCGGATTCGGTTGCTGCCGCGCTCGCTGAGAGGTTGAAGTCGTGAGCGACGAAGAGCTGAACCAGATGGAGGATGCAACTGTTCCTCCCCGGACCGGCGAACTACTCGATCTGGTCGACGAACTCATTATTGGCGTCGAAGGTGCTCGCAACGTGCCGCTGTCCGGAAACGTCATGTTGGATCGTGAGGTGCTCCTCGAGATGCTGTACCGGCTGCGCGACGATCTCCCCGAGGAGCTGCGTGCGGCGCGTTGGATGGTTCGCGAGCGGGAGGCCTTCGTCGGCCGTACGAACGAGTCGGCCCGCGAGATGCTGGAGCGGGCGCGTCACCAGAGCGAGGAGTTGATCTCCGAGTCCTACATCGTCAAAGAAGCCGTGGATGAGGCCAATGCGATGACCCGCCATGCCGAGGCGGAAGCGACCCGGATCCGGCTGGAGGCCGAGGACTACAGCGAGCAGGCTATGGAACAGACCGAGGGCGTGCTGGCCGACTTGTTGGCACAGGTGAGGGCACGTCGTGCCGAGCTGCATCAGACGAGACGCCGCGAAGTTCCGGCCGAGCCGGAGTAGAGGAAGCGTTATTCGGGGTGGGCGTCCCCACCGCCCGGCTTGCCGAGCCACGGCCCAAACCTGCTCATCGTTTCAACTTCTGAGTCACCGGTACAGTGGTTTCGATGACGTCCTCACCCTTCGTCGTGCCGGTTTCCGACCTGATGTCCGCTGCCGGCTCGCGCCGCGAACTGCATCTCGACACATCCATCGAGTGGGGGTTCGAGTTGGCGGCCGTGGGTCCAGAACTCCATGCCGAGCTGATTCTGGAGAACGCTTCGGGCGTGCTCATCGTGCGCGGGCCGGCCGCGACCAACCTCGGCCTCACTTGTCATCGGTGTCTTACCGAGTGGAGCGAACCGCTACAGGTAGATGTCGTCGAGGTCGTCGGGTTCGATGATGACACCGACGGGTACCTGCTCGACGGCGACGATGTGGATCTTGAACCGGTGCTGCGCGATGTGCTCCTGCTGGAGGTTCCACTGCGTCCGTTGTGCCGCCAGAGCTGTCTTGGACTTTGCGCGACGTGCGGAGCCGACTTGAATGCAGGTTCCTGCCTCGGGCACGACGAAGAGAGCAGTTTGCCCTTCGCCGAACTCCGAGACTTGCTAGAACCTTGATCTGACTCGTTTACTCGTCGAAAGGGCGCGCGATGGCGGTCCCAAAGAAGAAAATGTCCCGTTCCCGCACCCGGCGGCGGAAGGCCCATTGGAAGGTCACGCGTACTCACACGACGCGTTGCCCGCAATGTGATTCGCCCAAGGTTTCGCACCGCGTGTGCCCGGAGTGCGGTACCTATAAGGGTCGGGAAGTCATTCCGAGCTAGGAGCCCGCTGAACAATGCATGTCACTCATCTCGACGACCATGCGTTGGCTCCATCTAGCTGCGGCGTTCGGGTCCTGTTCAGCCCCGAGCCGCCTCCGCATGGTGGTACCGCCCTGGAGGCGGCGCTGCGTTCTACGTTCGGGTCCTGTTCGGCCCCGAGCCGCCTCCGCAAGGAGGTGCCGCCCCAAGCGGCGGCCCTGCGTGCTACATCACCACTCGCTGCGTCCTCGATTCCGCCATGCACCATAAGGCGTGCCGAAACCCGTTCTGGCTCCAACGTTCGAGGCCTGTTCGGCCTCGAACGCCTCCGCATGGTCGAGCCACCCTGCGGGCGGCAAGTGTTCTACCTTGCGACTGGCACGCCTGGCCGCCGATATGAGCAACGGCACCATTCAGCAGGCTCCCGGAGCCCGGTGAACAACGCTGTCGGGCATCTTTCGAGAGACTCCTAGGCCTCGCTGGTGGCTCGCATAGCCCTGGACGCCATGGGCGGGGACCATGCCCCGGAGCAGGCGGTTCTGGGGGCCGTTGATGCCACCGCGAACGGTGTCGATGTTGTTCTGGTCGGCGATGAATCCGCGCTCGCGGCAGAGCTCGAGGCCGCCGGGGCATCGCTTCCAGTCGTTCACGCTCCCGAGGTGATCTCGATGGCAGAGGATCCGGCGGCAGCCATCCGAGCCAAGAAGGGCGCTTCGGTGACAGTGGCTGCCGATCTGGTGGCCCAGGGCGAGGCAGTGGGAATGGTCTCGGCCGGATCGACCGGTGCCGCGTTGGCGGCTGCGGCGTTTGTGATCGGCCGGATCGCCGGCGTGTCAAGGCCTGCCATTGCCGCCATCTTTCCGCTGGGATCACCGGTGGTGGTTCTGGACGTGGGCGCCAACATCGACGTCAAGCCCGAGCACATGGCTCAGTTCGCAGTCATGGGATCGGTGGTTGCTCAGGTATATCTGAATATCGACCGGCCCCGAATCGGTCTGCTCAATATCGGTGAGGAGGAGGCGAAGGGACGCGATCTCGAAAAAGAGGCGTTCAAGCTGATCAAGGCGCTTTCGCTCGATTTCGTTGGAAATGTCGAGGGCCGCGACCTGGGCACGGACAGGGCCGACGTCGTAGTGGCCGACGGTTTCACAGGCAACGTCCTTCTGAAGACGGCAGAGGGGACGGCGCGAGTCG
>JAZGCP010000227.1:0-5572 GCA_036477035.1 Acidimicrobiia bacterium
GATGCGCTCATTTGGGAGGCCACGGTTGAGACCGCCGCCGGTCCGATACAGGTCTACGACGTGTTCGTGTTCGATGGCAGCGGCAAGGTCTCTCGCCAGTTCCCGGGCATCCAGGGCTACTGGGGCAGTTCGTAAATCCGGAGTTACGCCGTCGATTTCATTTGCATCGACCAGATGCCACCGTAGTGGTGGGGTCCACTTCGGCAAGGAAGCTTTCGATTTCGGCTGAGTACACGGCGTAGCTCGAACCTCTTGTGCGAGATTCGGCGAACACGACGCCTACGAGTTCGCCGGCCCTGCTGATGAGCGGAGCTCCGGAAACCCCTGAGCCGATATCGGCCTCGATCTCGAGTGCCTGACGAGCCACGTCGCCCTCGCCATAGATATCGTCTCCTGTCGCCAAGATGCGCCGAAGGACTTCATACTCGATGAGCTCGATGTCGAGGTCCGTTGTCACGGAAGCGATGGCCCCCTTGTCGCCAGCTTCGCTTGATCCGATAGCGAGCGGATTTCCGGTTCCGCCCGGTGCGGCCAGGAGTGCCAAGTCGCGGTTCGGATCGAAACCGACGACTGTTGCGGCCACATTGCCTGCATTCGGCAAGCGGAGCTGAAGGCCCGCCCCAGACCCGGCGATGACGTGGGCGTTCGTTATGTAGAGCCCATCGGCTATCAGCGCGGCACTTCCTTCGACTGTGCGGTTGCAAGCGATGCCGCTGACCCGGGCGACCGATGAGGCGATGTCTTCAGCAGTGGGTGGTGAGTTGCTCGAGCACCCTGCCGCCACCAGCGCGATGCCGGTCATGACGTTCAGGAGGCCGTAACGCCTCACGCAGCCGCTTCGTACTCGGCGCGGAAGCGCTCCAGCAACTGGCGCACCGGGGTCGGCTCGTGGTCGAGCAGTTCGGCGGTGCGGGGGGCACTGATGGAGGTGTCATACGGGATGGGAACGTTGGGCATAGCCTGAGCCTCGGGTGATCCGGAGCGAAGCAGGGATGAGTCGAGCCCGAAGACCTCGCAGGTCAATTCGGCCAGTTCCATGCGCCCGACGGCGTCGGCCCCGCAGCAGTGGAACACGCCGTCGAGCCGTCGGTCGGCGATCCGCAACATCAGTTCGCCACATTGGCTCGCCAACGAAGGCGTGGCCACCATGTTGATGTTGTCGGACTCCCAGACCGTAAAGGACTTGCTCTGGCGGAGGGAGTCGACGATCGAAGCTACGAAATAGCCGAACCCGGGATCCTGATTGCGTGGCGAGTCCGGCCGCGCCCGATGCACCCCGTTGACCCCCGAAACCCGCGCCACTGCCCCACCGCGCTCGACGGCGACCAGCTCGCTGGCGACTTTGAGAACGCCGTAGAGGTTTACCGGGTTGGGTGGCGCATCCTCATCGGCCCCTCCCTGAGTTCCGTCGAACACCCAATCGGTCGAAACCACGATGAAGGACGCTCCGGCCGCCTCGGCGCCCGTGGCGCAGTGACGGGTCGCGCCCACATAGGAGTCCCACGCGGCCCGGCGGTCGGCATATATGCGCTCGAAGTCGTTGAGGATGGCGCAGTGGATGACGACATCGGGTGCAAAGCGCCGGATGCTCGCTGCTACGGCAGCGGCATCGGTCATGTCGACCCGGTCGGTCAGGTAGGCGGTGGGATCTTCGGGGATGAAACGATTGACTGTGGTCAGAACGTCATGACCACGGACGACTGCCTCGTGGACGATGTTACTGCCGACGAAACCTGTCCCGCCGGTCAGCCAGACCCTCATTCGTCGTGTTCGGCCCGCTCCTCGAGTTCTCCGACTTCCTCGGCGAACTCTTCCGCCAGGTGAGAGAGAGCTTCGTCCCCGGCGGCGGCCTGCTCCAACTCCCTGGTGAGCTCTTCGAGCTCGGCACCACCCGCCATCATCATGATCAGCTCGTCGCGGGTGATCTCGTCCTTGGCGAAGTTCCCCATCGACACGCCGCGGTTGAGGATCAGAAAACGGTCGCCTACCGGCCAGGCGTGGTTGGGGTTATGGGTGATGAAGATCACTCCCAGGCCCCGGTTGCGGGCTTCGAGGATGTACTTGAGCACCACGCCAGACTGCTTGACTCCGAGCGCCGAGGTGGGCTCGTCGAGGAGCAAAACCTTGGCGCCAAAGTAGGCGGCGCGGGCGATGGCGACCGACTGGCGCTCACCACCGGACAGCGTGCCGACGGCCTGCTCGGTATCACGGATGTCGATGCCCATCTTGCCCATCTCCTCCTTGGCGATGCGGGAGGCTTTCTTCCTGTCGATCCACCGGATGGGGCCGAACCCTTTGGTGGGCTCGGAACCCAGGAAGAAGTTGCGCCATACCGACATGAGCGGGACCACCGCCAGGTCCTGATATACGGTGGCGATGCCGCGGGCGAGCGCATCGCGAGGTGAGTCGAACATCACTTCTTCGCCGTCGACCTTGAGGATGCCCTCGCTCTGCTGGTGGGCACCGGCAATGATCTTGATGAACGTCGACTTGCCGGCACCGTTGTCGCCCAGCACGCATGTCACCTCACCGGCATTAACCAATGTTGTCACTCCGGTGAGGGCAATGATGTTGCCGTAGTTCTTGGAGATGTCCTCGAGTTCCAGGAGGGCCGGTTCGCTCATGACGCTTCCTCCGCCGTCTTGCGTATGTAGTTGTTTGCCATGACCGCCAGCAACAGGATGACGCCGAGGAACAGAAACCGCCAGTCCGAGTTCCAGCCGGCAAACGGGATCCCTTGAAAGGACATCGCCATGATCATGGCGCCGATGGCGGCGCCCGCTGCCGAGCCGTAACCTCCCATAAGGAGGGTCCCGCCGACCACTGCCGCAATGATGTACTCGAACTCCTTGCCGTCGCCGGTGCTGGCCTGGATCGTGTTGAGCCGGAATGCCAGCAGCATGCCGACCAGCCAGGCGGCAGCGGACACGATCATGAAGAGCTGGGTCTTGGTGCGAGCCGCCGGGACACCGACCTGACGGGAGGCACTCTTGCTTCCGCCGACGGCGAAGGTCCAGCTTCCGAACTTGGTGCGAGCCAGCACCCAGGTGGCGAGGCCCGCCGAAAGCAGGAACCATAGAATTGAAACACGGAACTGGGTCTGTCCGACCAGTGTCGGCAATTCGGAGTCGGTCGTGAAGAGCAGCCGAAACACAACGCCGACGGATGCCAGAACCACGCCGGCAATGGCCAACGCACGTCCGAGCCGATCGGGCGCCGCATCCGGGAATCTTCTTTGTTCGAAATACAGCCCCACGACGGCCCAGGTTGCCATGAGGAGAGCCACGAGAAGCAAGACTGAAAATAGCTCGGCCCGAAATTTCGGCGCGTCAGATTCCGATTGAATGATGAAGGCCAGCACTGTCACCACGATGGCGGTGTAAATGGAAACGACGGTGCCGCTCGTGGAGGAGAACTTGCGGGCCCGACTGGCGGCGATCAGCAGTAAGACCAGGCCGACGATGGAGAGGCCCACGAAGAGAATGGCACGCAAACCTTGCTCGGTGAGCAAGAAGAAGATGGTGTCGACGGTTCTATCTGGTTTGAGGGCCGGCGCCGAGTCGAGAATCAGCCCGAAGAACACACCGAGTATCACCAGCCCCGTGCCGAGACCGGCCGGGCGGAGCAGGCCGCCCGGTAGTTGCAGCGCTCCCCGGTCCGGGTTGGGCTCGAATCGCCACAGGGCGATTCCGTAGGCGCCGATGAGAACGCCGGCGCCCATCGCGATCGACCAGATGAAGTTGGCTCCGGTCCCCTCCGTGCCATGCAACGCGAAAAGCCCGACGAGTCCGGCGGCGGCCCCGATTCCGGCAATCGGGAGGCCGCCCGGGTTGAAGGACGCCCGGCGCCGGTAGGTCAGCTCGAGCAGCCCGAGGAGGATGGCGACACCTCCGACGACAAGCAGAGCGACATAGACGGTGTCCCGAGAATTGAAGATGTGGTCATTGCGAGTCCACACGGACGAGAAGATCTTCCGCCAGAAGTCGTGCCCGGCCCCTTCGTCGATCCGGCCCACCTGGATGGTCTCGACAAAGAGCTTGGCGAAGCCGAGCTTGGCGCCTTTAATGACGAAGAAGGCGCCAAGGGTGACGATGAAGCTAGGAAGAGCAGTACGCTCGACGAGGGTGCCGTTGAACCAGCCGATGCCGAGAGCCAGGACGAACGACAGCGGTATGCCGATCCACAGGCTCAACCCGGCCCCACCACCGGCGGTGTCCTTCACAAGCAGGATCACAAGGATCCCGGTCGCTCCGGTCATCGCCCCGGCGGACAGGTCGAACTCGCCACCGATCATCAACAAGGCGACGGCAACGGCCATGATGCCGAGCGTGGCTGCCACGTCCAGCCAGTTGGCGGTACCGATGGCGGTGCCGAATGGAACCGTCACCGCCCAGAAGAAGACCCAGATCGAGATGGCACCGAGCAATGCTCCGATCTCGGGCTGGACCAGGAGCCGCTGAATCGGGCCTCGATAAGCCAGCCGCTCGTCGGGCGCAGCCGCTGGAACGTCGGCAGTTGCGACATCAGTTGTCACGAGGCCTCCCTTTCGTGCAGCCGGGCAATCCGCGAAAACGCGGGACCGCCCGTCAGCCTAAGCGCTGACGGGCGGTCCCTCCAACCGGTTTTGCCGACTGGTCGGCTATCGGGTGCCTTGCGCCGAGAGGTCCTTGACCTCAGCGGCGTTGTCCGACGTCACGAATCCCGGACCCGTCAGGATCGGCAGACCACCGCCGACGGTGTTCTGGTTCGTGGCTTGCAGGAACATCAAGATGATCGGCAGATACCCCTGCAGGTACTGTTGCTGGTCGACCGTGAACGCAATCGTGCCTGTCTCGATGGCGTCGAGGATCTCAGGCGTCAGGTCGAAGCCGCCGATCGCAGCCCCCCGTCCTGCCGTCTCGCTGGCATTGAGTGCCGAGATGGCGATGGGCGGGCCGACTCCGAGGATGGCGTCGATGGATGGATCCGCCGCCAGTATCGCCGCGATCGCCGCCTCCTGCGCCGGTATGTCATTATCGAGACCGCCAAATTCGCTCGTCACCTGGCCACTGAAAGTGTCTGCGAGGCCGGCACAGCGCTCTTCGAGGCCAACGTTGCTTTGCTCCTGCCGGGCGCACAGCACATGGCTAACACCAAGCGCGTTGAAGCGTTCGCCGGCGCCTTGACCAGCAACAAACTCAGTCTGACCAATGTGGGTCACCGCCCCCAGTGCCTTGTAAAAATCGAGACCCGAGTTGAGCGTGTACAGCGGGATACCTGCCGCGACAACCCTCTCGGCAGCCGGGCCGACCTGGTCGGGACTGGCGAGCGAAATGGCAATGCCGTCGCTGGCGGCCGCGATGGCCGCATCAATGTCCTGCACCTGCTTCTCCGGCGTGTTCACCGACGGGGACCAGACACAGGTCACACCGACCGCCGCACAGGCGTCATCCATCCCGCGCTTGACAACCGACCAGAATGGGCCGTCGTCGCTGTGGGTAACCATATGGAACGTGAGATCGCCCCCCTGGGTCAAATCTACCGTGTCCTGAGTTGCGCCGGTGCTCGTCGTGTCATCGCCATCGCCGCCGCA
>JAZGCP010000228.1:0-5682 GCA_036477035.1 Acidimicrobiia bacterium
CCGCCGGACTGGTGCAGGGGCTCAGCCGTCTGGAAGCAGCGCGCTACGCCTTCCTGCTCGGCATCCCGGCAATTGCCGGAGCAGGCTTGGTCCAGGGAATCGAACTCGTGGACCGGGGAGGATTCGAACCGTCGCTGCTGGTCGGAATGGCCGTGGCGGCCATCACCGGATATTTCGCCATCGATGCCCTCGTCCGCCTGTTGGGGCGGAGTGGCCTCGCCCCGTTTGCCATCTACTGCGTCGGGTTCGGCACCATCTCACTCTTCCTTGTGTAGAAAGCCGGGAGTGGGAGAACCCCCCACCAATCGGCTCCGCCGATTGACTCCCCCCAGAGGGGAGAGTGTTCCAACCACCAGACCGTCGGGCACAAACCGCGAGACATCACTCAAAGGGGAGAGTGATAATCCCTTTAGAAATGAACCACGCAGTGGGGTTCCACCGGCCAACGCATCATGAGGTCCAGCAACGCAACGGCTTCGTCGTCCCCTTCGACCCGTCCTGCCCAGGCGAGTTCAGCGATTCGGGGGGCGCCGAGATATGCCGAACCGATCGACTCTGCACTGAGCCGAATGTCCGCTTCCGACGTTGTCGAACTTGCGGTCGCTCCGTCGGGTCCACCGCTGAGAGCGAACCTCCCGGCCGCGTAACCCATCGGGTCGTCGATCTCGATCACCAACTCACCAGGCACCGAGTAGCGACGAGCCGCCAGTGCTGCCGGAGCGTCGAGTAGCCGCAACCAAATCGACTCTCCCGCTGTGGACCGAAGGCGTCGCGGATCCTCCAGCAGGGTCGCGATTCGGCTGTGGGATCTCGCCCTCCGAACCTTGATCTTTGAGATCAGATCGATCGAAGCGATGAAACGCCACAACTCGGCTTGAGCGACTGCATCCGCGGCGTGGAGTTCGAAGAGCTCCACCTCGCCTTCGGCATGCATGTCCCGCCAGTGCTCGGTATTGCGGAACCTGGCGTATCCCCGCGCGAGCCCGTCCTGTTCGTATACCGCATACCGCATGACCGTCTTGCCGTCTCGCTTGGCACCGACGTCCTTGAATATGTGATCCCAATCACTCTGGCGGCGGATCATCGTCCCCGGGATTCCTGCGCTGACACGGGCATAGATCTCGGGCACGATCGCCGACGCTTGCTCGCTGCCGTAAAGGCGGACCGTGCCGGAGCCGATCGGAGCGTCACTGCGAAGTGCCGCTTGATGCGGTGCGATTTCGAGATCGGCTCCATCTATCGCCGCCCCGAATCCGATGTTTCCGTAGATGCTCGATTCCGACGCCCACAAGGTCGCCAGCGGTTCGTCGCGCTCCACCGCCTGGTCCATCAGGGCGACCATCCCACGGGTCATGAGTCCTTGCCTGCGATGAGTCGGGGAGGTCGTAACCAGGGTGACCGCAGCCGCCGGAACCACTTCACCTCCGGGGACGATGATCGGGAGGCTCACCACCCCTGAAGTGGCAACCACCTCATCGCCGTCGAACGCGGCAACCGTACGGTCCAGTTCGATCCACTGACGAGTATCGGCCCGATCCTCGTCGGACTTCGGCACCCCGAATGTCTGGAGGGCGCAGTCGTAGACCGCGTCGAACTCGGATTCTTCGATGAGTCTGATCTCGACAGCCATCCATCCCTCCCTGCGGCGACCGCACGATAGGGGTATTGAGCCGGCGGGTACCGGGGCGTATGTTGTCACAGTGCTCCGCCCATACGGTGCACGGCTGGCGGTGCCACTGATCCTCGCAACAATCGTGATCCTGGTCGGGCTCGAGATCGCCCGGTCCCCTCGTGCCGATGCGGTTGATGCATGCCGCCCGACACCGAATGGGATCGTATGTGGCTTCAGCGGATCGAGCTTTTCGGCATCGAGTACGAGCAGACCCGGAGCTCGGCAGCCCACCACGACGACGCTGCCACCACTGCGCTACCTCGCCATCAGCGGGGGGCGCTGCTGGTACTGGTCCCGCTACCAACCGGGCTTCGACTCGTGGAACTCGGCGTACGACCAGTCCATCATCCTCACCCGGTGGCGCCTCCCACAATGCAACCAACGACGTCCGACCAAGGCACCGGTCGTTGTGATCGACATCTCCGCCCGGGCGTGGACGGTGTTCCGGGCGTTCCCGCTCGACGCTCCACAATTCGACGTCTCGCCTGAGATCGGAATCACCAACCTGCCGTCGCGACTACACCTCGAGCGGCCAGGAACGTTCGTCCACGCCGAGACCCTGCCCGACCAACGCCGGCTCGAGGTCCAGGCTTGGGTGCAGGCCGTGCGGATCGAATGGAGCGACGGAACTCCCTCGACGAGCCACTCGCTCGACACAGCTGCGGGCGATCCCGGCGGGATACGGCACACCTATCGGCTGAAGAGTTGCCCACCCGAGTATCGAGCCAATCACCTCGACGGTGCGAAGTGCCATCCGGCTCACGACCGCTATCCGGTGACCGTCACCTTCGAGTGGACGGCCCGCTACCGCGCCGGCGGATCCTGGCAGCAACTCGGATCGATCAACCGACCAACATCGACCCGCTACGACGTGGACGAGGTTCTCGGTGTGCTGAGCAGCTGATTTCCGTAGCCGGGGGTTTGGCCGAGTCCTGACTCCCGACTCCTGACTGGCTTCGAGCGGCATCTAATCTCGCCTCTGTGCATCAGACCACCATCCAGGTGAGGTGGGGCGAGCTCGACCCTTACAACCACGTCAACCACGCCGTCTACTCGTCCTACCTGGAGCACGCCCGCGTCGCTGCGCTCGGAGAACTCGACCGTGGCATGGAGGCGCTGACGGCTTCCGGCCACCAGGTCGTCATAGTCAGATCGGATGTGCACTTCAAGGCTTCGGCGACCGCCGGCGATGAACTCCTGATCACCACCCGCATATCCGAGCTGAGAGGAGCGAGCATGGTGTGGCACCAGACCATCGATCGCGGCGAAGACCGGATCGTCGAAGCTCACATTCACGCGGCGTTCGTCTCCACCGAAGGTCGGCCAACCCGCATTCCCAACGACCTGCGCCAAGCGCTGGGCACCTTGACCTAACCTGGGTACATGCTCGATCCAAACACACCAGACGGAGCCAAGGGAATAGCGCTGCTGGAGGATGCTTACGTCGTGTGGCTGACAACGGTTCGGCCGAACGGACAGCCCCAGTCGTCTCCCGTGTGGTTCGTCATCGACGATGACGAATTCGTCATTTACAGCCTCGATGACACGGCTCGAGTACCCAACCTCGAAACCAACCCGCGGGTGTCGCTCAATCTCGATAGCAATGCCGGGGCCGATGTCGTCACTGTGGAAGGAGTGGCCAGAGTCGTCGACGGGCCCCCCAGCACCGAGGATGCGGCCTATCAAGAGAAGTACCGCGACGGCATCCGTGACATCGGCCACACGCCCGAATCATTCGCCGGACGGTATTCGGTGACCCTTCGCATCAAACCGAGACGTTGGCGTATTCACTGACCGGGGAGGTAGGGGACCTTCTTGGACTGCGGCTCGGATACTGTGGAATGATCTTCCCGAACCCTTCGTTGGAGACTTGATGCGCAGACGTAAGAAAGTGAGAGCGGTCGTCATCGACCATCTCGACGAATTGAAGGGTTTCGCCGCCGAAGGAAAGCCGATCCTGATCGATCTGTGGCAGCAGGGCTGTGCGCCCTGCAAGATCATGAACGGCATCGTCGACGAACTGGCTGCCGATTTCGACGGTGTTGCTCACGTCGTAAAGGTCGATGTCGGTCGGGTCCCCGGGGCGGCAGCGGCATTCAAGGTCCAGTCGACGCCCACTTTCGTCGTCATGGGACGGTCGCAGAAGAAACCTTCGAAGAAGGCCCGCAAACGCGCCAAGGCTGCAGGTGCACCCGCAAAGAAGGCCTACAGCCCGCGGTGGCGGGGCAGTGGTCTGGTAAAGAAAGATGTGCTCGAGCGAGCGCTGGTTTCTAATGGAGCGGTTAGGAGCTAAGAGGCGTCGCAGGGACCCGGAGTCAGAGGCCCCCCACCGAAAGCCTCCGGCTTTCGACTCCCCCTCGAGGGGGAGTGATTCTTACTAATCCCTAACCCCTTCCTCCCCGCCTAGTCTCCCCCCCATGGCTGCCTGGTCCGGATCCCGCCCGCCGCGCCCCATCTTCTTCGGGTTGGCGCTCATCACCATCGGTGCCCTCTTCCTATTGCGCGAACTGGGCGCGGTACCCGACATCGGCCTGTGGACCCTGATTTGGCTGGCCCTTGGCTCCTGGCTGTTCCTCGGGACCCTCGCCGGCAACCGACGCGGCTGGTTCTGGCCGCTGACGCTTCTGCTCATCGGGACGTTCATGCTGTTGCGCGATCTAGACGTGCTCGAAAGCGACTTTTCGATCTGGCCGGTTGTCATCATTGCCCTCGGTTTGTCGATGGTGCTGGAGGCCTCCTCCTGGGGGACCAAGAAGAGGAAGCGGACGTCGCAATCTTGGGAGATAGAAACCTGAGAGGGGCGGGCTCGGGTGCAATCCAGTCGACGCGTCTGGGCTGATCTTGCCCATGCGCCGTCGGCGTTTTCCGTCCAGACCTAGCAGCCGCGGCGTTCGTCGACGTGCCCACGGGACTCGCGCTGGCACTCCGGTCGAGTTTCCCGATTCCCGCAACGGACGAGGGCGACAGACCACCAAGTCTGCGGCCCACCCCAACGACTCAATCTCTATTCTCCGAGCCTGATGGAGAATGCGCCGCTGACACCGCAGAAGTCACAGCTGATGGGTCTGAGCGCGGCCGATGTCAATCAGCGAATAGCGGCAGGTGCCGTCAACCGGGTTCCTACCGGTCCCACCCGCACGGTCGGCGAGATCGTGCACGCCAACGTCTTCACCGTATTCAATCTCATGCTCGGTGTGCTCTTGGTCGTCGTGCTATTCGTTGCCCCGCCACAAGACGCACTGTTTGGTCTGGTGCTGGTCGCAAACGCCCTAATCGGGATCATCCAGGAACTGAGAGCCAAACGCACCCTCGATCATCTCGCCTTACTCAGCGCACCCAAAGTGGTGGTCATCCGTGATGATCGGCGATGGGAGGTCCCGGTCGATGAGGTGGTGCTGGACGATCTGCTGGTGATCACCCCGGGCGACCAGATCGTGGTCGACGGATTGGTCGTTCAATCCGAGGGGCTCGAAATCGACGAATCCCTGCTGACCGGCGAGGCCGACGCCATCCTCAAACAGGTGGCCGACGAGGTCTTGTCGGGCTCCTTCGTCTCGGCCGGCTCGGGGATCTACAAGGCTCGCCGCGTCGGAGCCGATGCATACGCAGCCAAGTTGGCAGACGAGGCCAAGAAGTTCACGTTGGTTCACTCGGAACTACGCCGCGGCATCGATTGGATCCTGCGCGTCATCGCGTGGTTGATGTTGCCGATGATGGCGTTGCTGGTTTGGAGTCAAGTAAACGCCAACGACGAACTGAAAGAGGCGATCCGGGTCGCGGTGGCGGGGATGGTGGCGATGATCCCTCAAGGTCTGGTGCTGCTCACCTCGGTTGCCTTCGCCGTCGGGGTTGTTCGACTCGGCAGAAAGCAGGTACTCGTGCAGGAATTGCCTGCCGTCGAAGGCCTGGCCCGGGTAGACATCATCTGCTTCGACAAGACCGGCACCCTCACCGAGGGGAGGCTCGCAGTCGATGAGGTGCGGCTGTTGCAAGAACGCGACGACGTCGTA
>JAZGCP010000229.1:0-3660 GCA_036477035.1 Acidimicrobiia bacterium
CCGAAGGGATCACGGAGGTCATCGCCGCTACCAACCCGAATGTCGAAGGGGATACGACGGCGCTTTACATCGCTCGCATTCTCAAGCCACTCGGTGTCAAGGTCACCCGATTGGCCAGCGGCCTCCCTGTCGGAGGCGACCTCGACTACGCCGATGAGATAACTCTGGGAAGAGCGCTATCGGGGAGACAAGAGCTATAAGGCGACCGGCGGCAATCGTCGGCGCCTGAGGCGCCTCCGGCTATCGCCTCGCTGCGCTCGGCGGGCAATCCACAAGTGGGGCGATCACCGGATCGCCCGTGAGTCTTCGAACGATTGCCCGGTGCCGGCGAAGCCGGCGCCGATTGCCGGCCGAACGGAGTGAGGCCGATCACCGTCGACGAGACCACGGGCCTCACTCGACCAAACTGGTGCCAGTGCGCATCTTCATCGCCTCCTCCTATCACTCCGGGTCTCATCGAGCCTGGGCTGAGGGGTATGTCGCCCACAGTGCACACGAGGTGCATCTGGTCACCCTGCCGGGGTCGTTCTGGCAGTGGCGGTTGACCGGGGGCTTCGTCGACCTCGCCGCCGGAATCGAGGAGGCAGCAAGTCGCCTGGGGCGTCCCGACGTCATCCTCGCCACCTCGCTGGTCGACGTCGCCGGGTTGCGTGGGATGGTGTCGTCGCGTCTCGGGTCGATTCCGACCGCTCTCTACATGCATGAGAACCAGATCACGTACCCCGCCATCAGCCGCAGTCGAACCGAGCGGAATTACGGACTCATCAATTGGACTTCGCTCATCGCTGCCGACGCGGTTGCCTTCAACTCCGCATTCCACCGCTCGGCTCTCATGGGGGCGTTGCCGGCTTTCCTCAACGAGTTTCCGGATGAGCGCCAGCACCGTTTCTTGGATGCCGTGGAAGAGAAAGCAATCGTGCTTCCGGTGGGTTGCGACCTCGACGGGATCAGCCTGGGCGATAAGGACGATCCGCCTCTGGTGCTGTGGAATCATCGATGGGACCCGGATAAGGATCCGTCGTTCTTCATCCGGGTGGCGCGTCGGGTTGCCTCCGAAGGAGTCGAATTTCGGATCGCCCTCACCGGCGAGAGGTTTGTCCAGCAGCGCCCCGATCACGACGAGTCGATCGCGGCGCTCGGCGAACTCGTCATCGTGGACGATTATCTCGACCGGGATGAATACCTGGATGTTCTTGGTCGATCAACGGTCGTCATGAGCACTGCCCTCCAGGAGTTCTTCGGAGTCTCCGTCGTCGAAGGCATGGCCGCCGGGGCGTTCCCGATCCTTCCCGACCGACTGGTCTACCCGGAGCGAATACCCCACGAGTTCTCCGATCGCATCCTCTACAGGTCAGAAGACGGTGCGATCGAATTACTTGGTGCGGCGCTGAATTCGGTACCCGAAACCCGGGAGCTTGGCGCCGCGATGCGTTCCGGCGTCGACCAGTACGCGTGGCCGGTCGTGGCTGCGACCTACGACTTCTGGTTGGAGTCTGTCGAGCTGTCGTAGATGTGGGTCAAAGTCGACAGCCGATCGAACCGGTGCCTGGCGTGCATGAATCTGATGGTGCCGGTCTTGCCTCGCATCACGACGGTATGGGTTTCGGCACCGTCCGGGAGGTAGCGCACGCCATCGAGCAGCTCGCCCGTAGTCACACCGGTCGCGGCGAAGAAGACGTCGTCGGAATCGACCAGTTGGCGGAGACCGATCACTTCGGTGAGATCGAGCCCGGCATCCTTGGCGTACTCCTTTTCTGATTCGTCCCGCGGCCACAGGCGGCATTGCATTTCGCCTCCCAGGGCGATCAGTGCGCAAGCGGCCGTCACCGCTTCCGGTGACCCTCCTACCCCGATCAAGATGTCGATCCCACTGTCCTCGACGGCAGTCGAGATAGCCCCGGAGATGTCACCGTCGCCAATGAGACGAATGCGGGCTCCGGCACGGCGGACCGCCTCGATGTAGCTCGAATTGCGGGGTCGGTCGAGGATTATGGCGGTGAGGTCGTCGATGTCCTTCCCTTTGGCTTTGGCCACCTTGGCGAGGTTGTCGGCAATCGGGGCGTCGAGGTCTATGACGCCGACCGCATCCTCGCCGACTGCGATCTTGTCCATGTAGACGAGTTTCCCGGGCGCATACATCGAACCCCGTTCGGCGAGTGCCAGCACCGCAAGCGCTCCCGGCATGCCTTCGGAGGTGAGGCGAGTTCCGTCTACCGGGTCGACGGCCACGTCAACGAGCGGAGGTTGGCCGTTGCCGACCCGCTCACCGTTGAACAGCATCGGAGCCTCGTCCTTCTCGCCTTCGCCGATGATCACGATGCCATCCATGTCCACGGTCCCGAGGATGGCTCGCATCGCATCGACGGCCGCTTGATCGACCGCTTCCTTGTCGCCGCGGCCCTGCCATCGGCCGGCCGCCATTGCGGCGGCTTCCGTCACCCGACCGAGATCAAGCCCGAGGTTGTGGTCAGGAGCGCTCATCCTGTGACTTCTAGCACGAGCGCATCCCCTTGTCCGCCGCCACCGCACAGCGATGCGGCGCCAACGCCACCACCACGGGCTCGGAGTGCGTTGATGAGGCTGACCGTGATTCGGGCTCCGGTCGCTCCGAGCGGGTGCCCCAGCGCCACCGCGCCCCCGTTGACGTTTACTTTCTCGTGGTCGATGTCGAGAGCCCGCGCCGACCACAGAGCTACCGCGGCGAACGCTTCGTTGATTTCAACCACCTTGAGATCGGAGACCGACATCGAGGCGCGCTTCAAAGCAACTCTCATCGCCTCGGCCGGCCGTTCATGCAAAGTGGCGTCCGGCCCGCCGACCTGTCCGTAGGAAATGATCCGGGCGAGCACCTCGAGTCCGGCTGCATCAGCGGCGGCCTCATCGACAACGATGACGGCGGCTGCTCCGTCGGAGATCTGCGACGCATTGCCGGCCGTGATCGTTCCATCAGCACGGAAGGCCGGTCGGAGCTTGCCGAGGGTGTCCATCGTGGTTTCGCGACGAATTCCTTCGTCTTCGATCACTTCGAGCGGATCACCTCTGCGTTGCGGGATCAGGACCGGTGTGATCTCGTCGGCCAGGGATCCGTCGTCGGTTGCCTTGGCGGCGCGGCGGTGGCTCTCGACCGACCATTCGTCCTGCTCGTGGCGTCCGATTCCGAGTTGCTCGTTCTTGATGTCGGACGATTCGCCCATCGTGCATTGGTCGAATGAACACCACAGGCCGTCGTGGGTCATCGAATCGACGATGGTCGCATCACCCATCCCGGACCCGTAGCGTCCGTCGGGGAGGACGTATGGGGCATTGGTCATCGATTCCATCCCGCCGGCCACAACGAACGTGGCTTCACCGAGGCGGATGCTTCTGTCGGCCATGGCGATCGATGTCATGCCGGACAGGCACACCTTGTTGATCGTTGTGGCAGGCACCGTCATCGGTACACCCGCCCTGGTGGCAGCCTGACGGGCGGTGATCTGCCCGGTGCCTGCCTGGAGGACGTGTCCGAACAGCGTCTCGTCGACCTGAGTCGGTTCAACACCGGACCGTTCGAGGGCTGCTCGAATGGCGACGGCGCCGAGTTCCACTGCCTGCAGCGGTCTGTAGACACCTCCGAAGCGACCGAGCGGGGTGCGTGCGATTCCGACGATGACTGAAGACATT
>JAZGCP010000023.1:0-2435 GCA_036477035.1 Acidimicrobiia bacterium
AGACTCCCAGGCCGGTCAATGCCCACCCAACTGCCAGTCCGTACAGGCCGGCGATCACGTCGTCGAAGGTGATTCCGACCGGGCCGTGGATCCGATCGGCGTGGGTGACGCCCGGCAGCACCTTGAAGATGTCGGCGACCCGGGCGACGACCACCGCCGCGATCCATGGAATCCCACCCAGGCCGATCATCGCGATGAGCGTTCCTGCGGTCTCGTCCATGCAGATCCATCCGGGGTCGCCCTCGTCTGAGAAAGGGCGGGCCGACCACATCGAAGCTCCGATGGCGACGGAACCGATGATCAGCGTGAGCCACCACTGGGCGTCGAGGGACAACAGGACGATGCCGATTCCAACCGCCAATGCGGCTCCAAAGGTACCGGCGCCCGAGTCGGAGCCCCACAAACGTCGTGGGATGAGACCCAGGCCGAACGAAGACGCCACCAGACGGTGCATGGCGGCGAGGTTAGAGCAGCCGGGAGGGCGACGAGTGGCGCATCCTGCAGGCGGACCTGGCGGCCCTGCGCCGTTGCCGGCCGCGGGCTTCTGATGGCGGCGGATCGTTGTGAGGAGTGCCCGTTTACTAGCCTCGCACTCCATGCGACCTGAAGATCTCACCGCCTATGTCTCGATTTCCGATCCGCAGATCCATCCGGATGGCATCCGGATCGCGTTCGTGGTCTCCAGGATGAACTTCGAACAGGATCGTTACGACCGGTCGATCTGGTTATGGGATGGCTCCGAGGCACGAGTGTTCACCCACGGCCCGGTGGACAGCCGGCCACGCTGGTCCCCGGATGGCGAGAGCCTCGCCTTCCTGCGGGCGTCCGGAGAACCCGGCAAGCCTGGCCAGGTGGCGGTCATCGGAGCCGCCGGTGGCGAAGCGACCATCGTGACCGATTTCGAGATCGGAGCGTCGGAGGCCGAGTGGTCGCCCGATGGTTCGCAGCTGGCGGTTATCGGTCTGCGCTGGGACGAGGGATGGGCCGATCTCGACGACGACGTTCGAGACGAGGCACCCCGTCGCATTTCGGGCCCGAAATGGAGGTTCGACGGCGAGGGCTACCTCCACGACAAGCTCACGATCATCTATCTCATCGACCCATCCGGCGGCGATCCTGTTGCACTCACCGATGATGGGTACCGGGACAGCGGCCTCGTTTGGCGGCGTGACGGGTCGGCGGTCGGATTCCTGAGCCCCCGCCACGAGCGGGCCGGGTTCGACTTGGCCAGTCAGGCATGGGAGGTTCCAGTCGGTGGCGGTTCGCCGACTGCCCTGGCGGAACTGGGCATGTGGTCGGCGCTCTCATACAGTCCGTCGGATGTTCCGCACGTGGTAGGACTCGAGGACCCCGATGCCTACCCGGGGGTCAATGCTCTGTTTCGGATCGACGACGGAGCGCTGGTTCGTCTCGCCGGCGACTACGACCGCAACTTGGTATCGCCGGCGCCGACGACCACACCGGTCGGGCCGCAGTGGCTGGCCGATGGTTCGTGTCGGCTTGTTGCCGAGGACCGCGGTACCCACCGCGTGATCGAAGTAGCCCCCGACGGGTCGTGGCATGAAGTGGTCGGCGGCAACCGACTTGTCACCGGCATGACCGTCCGAGCGGACGGCAGCGCGATGGCTGTGGCATCGACCTCGGTTGCCGATCCGGGGGAGCTGGCATGGTTCGAAGACGGCATCGAGACCACGTTGACCGACATGAACGCATCTTTTCGATCCGAGGCCGGGCTGGTCGAGCCGGAGCATTTTGTGGCGACTGCAGGCGACATCGATCTGGATGTGTGGGTCTTCATGCCACCGGGCGATGAGAGGGTGCCGGTTCTGTTCAACATCCACGGCGGCCCCGCCACCCAGTACCACTGGGGCTTCTTCGACGAGTTCCAGATCTACGTCGGCGCCGGTTACGGAGTAGTCGCCACCAACCCGCGCGGATCATCCGGTAGGGGGACCGATTTCGTGCGGGCTCCGGTGCAGATGTGGGGGAAGGATCGCCCGCCCGATTTGGAGGACTTGCTCGGGGCATTCGACGCTGCCATCGAGCGGTTCGACCGGCTCGACCCGGATCGGGCCGGGATCATGGGAGGGTCCTACGGCGGCTTGATGACGGCGAGGATCCTCGCCGTCGAGGACCGTTGGAAGAGTGCAGTCCCCGAACGCGGGGTCTACAACTTCATGTCGTTTGCCGGCACCTCGGACATCGGCTTCTCTTTCCCTCGCCTCTACCTGGGCGAGTGGCAGTACGACGACTGGTCGGGGCTGTGGGATGCGAGTCCGCTGAAGCGGGCCCACCTGATCACGACTCCGTGTCTGATCATCCACTCCGAGACCGATTTCAGGTGTCCGATCGAGCAGGGCGAGCAGCTGTTCTCCGTCCTGATCGACCAGGGAGTGGAGGCCGAGCTGCTTCGATTCCCCGGCGAAGGTCACGAG
>JAZGCP010000230.1:0-6356 GCA_036477035.1 Acidimicrobiia bacterium
CAGGCATCGCAGCTTCCGTTCTGGTGCTGGCGTTGCTCGGCGGCGAGGCCGATCCGCTGCGGCTCTTCGGCCTGGTAGTCCCGGCTCAAAGCGCGGCGACCATCGCCGCCATCGGGGTGCTGTCGAAGCGAAGGACCGAGTGGCGCCAGGCTCTCTCGGCATCGATCGTGGGCAGGGACGCGTGGGGGCTTCTCGTCGGAGCGGGCCTCCAGGTCGGATTGGGGTTGATCGCCTACTTGGTGGTGGTCGGCCTCCTCGGCGGTGAGGCACCCACGCAAGAGGTCGTCGAGGCGGCGGCGGACGTGGTGAGGCCTGTGGAGCGATGGATGATGGTCCTCGGCGTCGTTCTGCTGGCGCCCATATCCGAGGAACTGGTGTTCCGCGGCGTGCTGCTGGGGGCATTGCGACGCACCCGGACCGATCGGTACGCCGTCGTCGTGTCGGCCGCCGTCTTTGCAGGAATCCACTTGCTGGACCCCAACGCGGTGCTGGCCGTGCCCTTTCTGTTCGTGACCGGGATCGTGTTGGGGCGGTCGGTGATTGTGACCGGCAGGCTCGGCCGCGCTGTCGCCATTCACGCCGGTTTCAACGGAGTGACGGTCCTGGCACTGCTGGCCGTCTGAGCGCGCGCTCCCTGGCCTCTGGATAGAGGGGTTCCCCGACCCGGAGTGCTCTGGTACAACGAAGCGGCGTGGATCGTTCCCTGTTCTCTGCTGCCGCCATCGTGGTGGCCGCCATCGCCATGGCGCTGGTGGCCTGGCCGAGTCCATCTGATCCACCTCCGATCGAATTCGTCGGGAGCATCGTCCGCCGCACGGTGACGGTTCACGTATCGGGAGCCGTGGTCCGTCCCGGCCTGGTGACTCTGGAGTTGGATGCTCGCGTGGCGGACGCCATCGCTGCAGTCGGGGGAGCAACTCCGGATGCTCAACTGGGAGCACTGAATCTTGCGGCGATTGTGGGCGATGGCGCCCGGTTGGTGGTTCCGTCCGATACGAGCGACAACGCCGTGGCCGACGGGCTGATCCGGGTCAACTCGGCCGGCGTCAGCGATCTGGAGCGGCTTCCGGGAGTCGGACCGGTGTTGGCACAACACATCGTCAGCTATCGAGAAAGCAACGGCCCCTTCTCCGTCGTCGAGGACCTGCTGGCGGTTCCCGGGATCGGTGAGGTCAAGCTGGCCGGGATGCGCGACTCGGTGCTCGTGCCCTGAGAGCCCTCCTGCTGCCGATCGGAATAGAGGAGTGGGTAGCCGCCATCGCCATCGGCGTATGGGTCGGCGTCGGTCTCCCGGCTCCGGCGGCGGCAACCTTGTGTATCGGCACCGCGCTCGCCTACGCCATGACCCGTCGACGCTCCCTATTGCTGCTGGCGGGCGGGTTGCTGGCCGGAATCATCGTGGGTCATGCCGCTGATGGGCGGGCCGCCGCCACGCAAACCGCGGAGATCCCCGACGGTCGGGTCACGATCACGGCCGTAGCCCTATCCGACCCGGCCGAAGGTTATTCGTTGTGGGTACTGGTCAAGCCCCTGGCCCTGTGGCGTGATCCGGTCTGGTCCGAATGGCACGGACCGACGTTGCTGGTGCGCGGCGTGCCGGATGACGTCTTAGCCGGTGAAACGCTCCTGATCGACGGATCGATCGAGCCGCGGTCAGAGGTATTCCGGGGGCGCTCGGTCGGCGGTGTGATGACAACCCGGAGTGCCACCCGGCTCGGGGCAGCATCGAATCCTCTGCTGGCGTTCGGCAACATAATGCGCCGGCATGTGTTGGGGAGTCTCGACGCGGCAACTCGCTCGCCGCCGGGGGCGTTACTGGCAGGGTTCTTGATCGGCGACGTGTCCCGTCTGCCGGACGAAGATCGGGGAGCTCTGCGTGCCGCCGGCCTGTCCCATTTCGTGGCCGTGTCCGGCAGCAACGTGGCGTTGTTTCTGGGCGCTTGGTGGATCGCCTCGGCGCCGTTGCGCTTTAGTCCGCGCCAACGCGCCGCCTTTGGCATCGTCGGGATTGCCATCTTTGCTGTCATCACCAGGTGGGAGCCTTCGGTTGTTCGCGCCTCGGTGATGGCCGCTCTGGTGCTCATCGGGCGCTGGGCGGGGCGACCGGTGACACCTTGGACCGCGTTTGGGGGCGCGGTCGCTCTGTCGCTCGTCGTGGCGCCCGATCTGACAGGCGATTTCGGATTCGGCTTGTCGGTGGCGGCAACGGGAGGCATCATCGCGGGAGGGCCACTTTGGGCGGGGAGGAGACCGCGACCCGTGTGGGCAGTCCTGGGTGCCACCATCTCGGCTCAGGCGGCGGTCGCTCCTCTGTTACTCCTCTGGTTTGGATCGATTCCGCTGATGGCACCGGTCACGAATCTGCTGGCGGCCCCGGTGGTCGCACTGTCCACCGCAGTCGGGGGGATGGGCGCCGTACTCCACCTGGGGTTTCTGGTGCGGGTCGGCTCGATGCTGGCATCGTTGGTACTCATGATTGCGCGGACGGCGGCGGAGCTTCCACAGCTCGATCTGCGACAGACAGTTGCTTTGGCCGTACCGGCGGTGGCGGCGTTGCGGTTTGATCCGTTACGGCCGGTGCTACTCGGAGTCGTAGCCTTGATCTTGACGATCTCGATCGTTCCGGCGAGGCCTCCGGGAGTGCCCACCGTCCACTTCCTGGATGTTGGTCAGGGTGATGCGACGCTATTCGTCGGCCCATCGGGAGAGACGGTTCTGGTGGACGGGGGGCCCGATCCCGGCGTACTCCGATCTCATCTGCGGGAATTCGGGATTAGACGCATCGACTTGCTGATCATCAGCCACCGTCACGCCGATCACACCACGGGCATCGTCGGGCTCTCCAGACTGGTATCCGTCGGGATGGTCTGGTATCCGCCGCAACTCGGACACGGTTCACCATTGGACGCCCTGGTAGGCGAATTCCGGACCGTCGGCGTCCCGGTGTCCGTCCCGCGGCCGGGCGATGCCGTGAGGATCGGCGCCTTCACGGTCGCGGTTCTTGGCCCTCTGCGCGTCTACGCCGGGCCGAACGACGGTTCTCTCGTTGTCGAAGTTCGGTCGGGAGCCGTATCGGTGTTGATGTCTGGAGACATCGAGACTCACGCCCAGCGAGATCTGGGCCCGTTGCGAAGGGATGTGCTCAAGGTTCCGCACCAGGGAGCAGCAACCAGCGACCTCGGTTGGCTGACCTCGAGTGCACCCGTCATTGCCGTTATAAGCGTTGGCTCGAACGACTACGGGCATCCGTCGGAGCGGGTGGTCGAGGCTCTGGAATCGGCCGGATCGCATGTAATCAGAACCGACTTAGCGGGGACCATCACCATTCCCTTCGATCGGGTACACGAGATGGCAACCGGACTACCGTCCGCTTCGTGAAGGCCCTCCATGCCATTGTCGGTCCGCGGGATGCCGGCCCCGGTGAACGTCAGGAGATGCTTGCTCGCGCTCGTCGCATTCTCGACGAGGCGGGTGCGGACGAAATCGAACGGGTAGATGTTCCCGGCCGCGGTGGGGGAGAAGATTCCGAGGGTCCGTTGCGTCGCGAGGTCGAGCGATTGGTTCCTGCTTTGCAGAGCGGGTCGCTGTTCGGGGGACGCCGCGGGGTCCTGGTCGTCGACGCCCAGCACCTTCAGAAGGCGGAGACGGAGGTTCTTACCGGACTGATCGAGGGCTTGGATCCCGAGAGCGTCACGGTAGTCCTGGTGTCGGCGGGGGCGCTCCCGGCAGCGATCGGCAAGATCGTGAAAGCCGAAGGCACGGTCCACTCGGTCAAGAAGATGCGGGAACGCGACGCCATCGAGTGGTTGCGTGAGGCGTCTCGTCAGAGGCGCGTCAAGATCGACTCGGCGGCGGCCGCGGCCCTCGTGCAACGCTTTGGATCGGATGTGGCGGCATTGGGCCAAGCTCTCGACCAGCTTGGATCAGTCGAGGATCCCATCACTCCGGAACTCATCGCGGCTCGATTCAGCAACCGGCCCGACGAACCGATGTGGCACTTTGCCGATGCCGTGGCCGATGGAGACACCGGCAGCGCTCTGCGGCGACTGACCGACTTCCTCACTCACGGGCATCCGCTGCAGCTACTCGCATTTCTCGAAGGCGATCTCAAACGGCGTTCGCTGGCAGCATCGGCACCAGACATCGAGACGTTGGCTGCCTGGCTGGGCGGCTCTCCGGACCATTATCCGACCAAGAAGGCGTGGCGCAGTCGGGGGAGCGCGACATCGGCCGATCTCCGTCGGGCCCTGGTCGCGATGGCGAGAGCGGACCTAAGCCTGAAGACGATGCCGGAAGCGACTCATCGCCTCACGATGGAGCGGCTCACCGTCGCCCTGTCGCGGTGGTATCGGGGTGCGGGGCGCTCGGCGTGATTGGCACCTTCACCCCACCGCGCTCTGTTACGCCTCGAAAGGTCGGATCGACACGACGGTGACAGTGAAGGTACCGCCGGGAGCCTCGTAGTCGACGTCATCCCCGGCGTGAGCCCCCAGCAAGGCGCCCCCGAGCGGACTCGATGGAGAGGCCATTGTGTAGGCGTCCACCTTGTTCTCCGGTGCGGCCACGAAGACCTCCATCTCGCCTCCGTCGGCTCGACGGATTACGACAACCGACCCGATATCGACGGTGCCGGTGTCGGTCGGTTGCCGGATTTCGGACGTCTGCAAGACATGCTCGATCTTCCGGATCCGCGCCTCCATGAGGCCCTGCTCGTTTTTGGCGGCGTCGTAGTCGGCGTTCTCACGAATATCTCCGTGAGAACGCGCTTCTGCGATCCGCTCGGAGATCTCGATGCGACCAGTCGTCGTCAGTTCGTCGAGCTCATCAGAGAGCTTTTGGTGTGCCGCCGGGGTCAGCCAGGTGGGCTCTACGTTGGGCATGGAGCAGGTGGCTGTTAGCCGAGCAGGTCTTCGATCTGGCGGTGAAGTCGCGCCTTGCGGCGTCCCGCCGTCTTCTTGTGAAGGAGACCCTTGGCTACGGCGGTATCGATTTTTTGCTGGGCAAGACGTTGCGCTTCATGGGCGGCATCGGCGTCACCGGCCTCAGCGGCGGCGAGCGCCTGGCGTATCCTGGTCTTCAGTTCGCTCCGAACCGCCTGGTTGCGCTGGCGGTGGACTTCGTTCTGACGATTTCGTTTGATCTGGGAAGCAATGTTGGCCATGAGAAAGTCCCCGAAGAGATGCCCGATGGGGTGGGGGACGGCGGAACTGTAGCAGGGGGCAGACAGGGGTACAATGCCGCTCCCTTTCCCGGAGTCCGGTGACCGATCCTTCGCGCATTCGTAACTTCTCGATCATCGCGCATATCGACCATGGCAAGTCGACGTTGGCCGACCGAATGTTGGAGCACACGGGCGCCATCACCGAGCGAGAGATGCGGGATCAGGTACTCGACACGATGGACCTCGAGCGCGAGCGCGGGATCACGATCAAGGCGCAATCTGTCCGCCTCGAATACAGCGGTCCGAAGGGCGACTTCGTACTCAACCTGATCGATACTCCCGGCCACGTCGATTTCACATACGAGGTGTCACGCAGCCTGGCGGCTTGTGAGGGTGCCATTCTGCTGGTTGATGCCGCGCAGGGCGTCGAGGCGCAGACTCTCGCCAACGCCTACCTGGCTATCGAGAGCGGCTTGGAGATCATTCCGGTCCTCAACAAGCTGGATCTTCCTGCGGCCGACCCGGACAGGGTTGCGGTCGAGCTCGCTTCGATTCTGGGTGGCGATCCCGGCGACGTGATGCGGGTATCGGCCAAGACCGGCGAAGGCGTGGGCGAATTGATGGCGCAGGTCGTCGAACGATTGCCGGCTCCTACGGGGTCTGTCGACGACGAACTGAAGGCTCTCGTGTTCGATTCCTATTACGACAGCTATCGGGGGGTCGTCTGTTACGTCCGGGTGGAATCGGGCCTGCTCGCCACCGGAGATCGTCTGGTGTTCATGGCAACCGGCGAGCGGCAACAAGCCGACGAGGTAGGCGTCTTCACACCGGGTGCTGAGCCGGTCGCCTCGCTCGGGCCGGGAGAGGTCGGATACCTCGTCACCGGGGTGAAGGAAATCGATCGGATCAAGGTCGGCGACACAGTCACTCACGAGGCTGCTCCGGCGACGAAGGCCCTTGCTGGCTACCAGGAGCCGAAGCCGATGGTGTTCAGCGGCTTGTTTCCGACCGATGGCGATGAATTCGAGCGGTTGCGTGATGCTCTCGAGAAGCTGCGACTGAACGACGCCGCGCTCGTGTTCGAACCGGAGACCTCGAGGGCGTTGGGCTTTGGATTCAGGTGCGGGTTCCTCGGTCTGCTTCACATGGAGATCGTGCGCGAGAGACTCGAGCGCGAGTACGACCTCGATTTGGT
>JAZGCP010000231.1:0-2345 GCA_036477035.1 Acidimicrobiia bacterium
GATCAGACGGCGGCTGATTTCCTGGGTTATGCCGCCGAGCTCGGCGGTCTTCCGGTCCGCGCCGCCCGCCAGCGGGCCAGCGACATCCTCGGCCTCGTCGGTCTCCATGAGGAGCGCTTTCGCTACATGGGCGAGTTCTCCACCGGAATGAAACAGCGAGCCAAACTGGCCCAGGCAATCGTGCACGACCCCGACCTGGTGCTGCTCGACGAGCCCACCGCCGGTCTGGATCCAGAAGGTAGGGCCGAGATGCTCGACCTGGTGCGAAGGCTCGATGAGTTCGGAATCAATGCCATCATCTCGTCGCACGTCCTGACCGACATCGAATACACCTGTGACTGGGTGGTGATGCTCGACGGCGGGAAGGTGCTGCGCTCCGGACCCCTCACCGCCCTGTCGACACCCGATGTCGCCGAACTCGAGGTCATCGGCGATGTGGCTGCGGTAGCCGCCCGTGTCGCCGAACTGGGCGCCGCCGTCGAGGTAAACGGAGCCGTGCTCACGATATCGGCCCCCGGCGCCGACCCGTTCCTGGTCGCCCGCGATGCCGTGCTCGATGCCGGCGCCGCCTTCCGGCGCCTCGGAACCCAACGAACCACGCTCGAGGACGTATTCATGTCAGGAGATCCGACCGATGGCTGAGGGCGTCGTATTCGATCTGGGCTATCAGCCGCACGACGGCCCGCGCCTCGGGCGATCCGGGGCGAGGCGGGCCCTGTTCAAGGACGGCCTGCGTCGGGTACTCGGACTGCGCCGCAAGGCTCGCAAAAAGATCCTGCCGGCGTCGCTGATGGCAATTGCCGTCATGCCCGCGCTCTTCTTCACCGCATTCGGCGTCATCGCCGGCGAGTTCGACGCCACGGCCGAGTTGTTCGATCACGAGAACTACTTCAACCTCAACGGGTCGATGGCACTCATCTTCGTTGCGCTCGCCGCCAGCGAGTTGCTCATCCCCGATCGTATGAACGGGACCATGGCGGTGTATGCATCGCGCCCGCTTACGACCCCCGACTATGTGATGGGGCGCGCCGGATCGCTGGCGATCGTCGTGTTCGGTTTTCTGTGGATCCCGCACCTCGTCTTGTTCCTGGGCCGTGCCTGGGTGGGCAGCAGTGGTTTTGGCACCTACGTGGTCGACAACGCTGCGATCCTGTGGAAGACCGCCGTGGTGTCGGTTGTGTACTTCGCCGCCTACACCTCGATCGCATTTCTGGTCGCCGCTTTCTCGAAGCGGACTGCAGTTGCCGCAGGCGTCTTCCTGGGAATCGTGATGCTGTCGGCAACCACCGAAGCCCTGGTCGATGCCGGTTTCTCGGTATTCGGACTCTTCGCCTTCCTCGACCATCCGGGCTATGTCAAGGACTGGATCCTGGGTGCCAACACCGAGACGTGGATTCCGGAGACGGCCGGGCTCGAACCGGTCATGTCGCTCTTGGTGATCATCACGTTGACGATTGCAGCCGGACTGGTCGTCACCGGCAGATACCGGAGGGCGGCATGACAACCTCCCCGGCGTTTGTCTCCGACCCGACCATCACTGTGGATCGGATGTCGAAGTGGTTTGGGCAGAAGGTCGCGATCTCCGACCTGTCGTGCTCCTTCGGTACGGGACTCACCGGATTGCTCGGACCCAATGGGGCCGGGAAGACGACGCTGCTGCGGGTCATCGCCGGCCTCCTCCGCCCGTCCGATGGCTCGGTGACGCTCCTCGGTGCCAACCCGCGACGAAAGCCCGCCGTATACGCCTCGGTAGCCCTGGTGCCTGAAGAGGACGCCGTCTACGGATTCCTCACCGCCCGCCAGTTCGTCCGGTACGCCGCTCAGCTCTCCGGGACCTCGACGGATCTGGTCGACAAGGCGATCCACGATGTCGAACTGGCCGACGCGGCGGATCGACCGATCTCCGGCTTCAGCAAGGGGATGCGTCAGCGGGCCAAGGTGGCGGCTGCCCTGGTCTCCGAGCCAACCGTCCTGATCCTCGACGAGCCCCTCAACGGGACCGACCCGGTCCAGCGGGCAAAGCTGATCACCACCTTCCGGCACCTCGCCGAGGAACGCACCGTGATCGTGTCGTCGCACGTGCTCGCTGAGGTCGAACGAATGGCGGATCGCGTCCTGGCAATCGTCGACGGCAAACTGGCCGCCGCCGGCGACATCTCGGCCATCCGCCAAGCCATGTCCGACATTCCTTACCGCGTCCGGGTGGAGACAGATGACGCCCGAAGGATCGCCGGGAGCCTCATGACGGTCGATCATGTCAGCTCGGTGGCGGTGGACGGAGATACCCTCCATATCGAGACAGATGATCTCAGCGCCCTGGGGCGAAGTATCCCGGAGCTGGCCCG
>JAZGCP010000232.1:0-2393 GCA_036477035.1 Acidimicrobiia bacterium
TTGGGACGCCTCGGCGACATCGACCACATGTTGCAGCAGGGGGTGTCCCCGGTGGAGCAGCAACTGTTTTGCTTCACCCATTCTCTCGGCCGCCCCACCGGCAAGGATTATCCCGGCAACACTGCTCATGGATGCTCCGTTGTTTCAAACTCGCTGAGCCATACAGACCGGTAGCCAGTAACCAACACCCGCAATCTGTACTGGATACTGGATACAGCACCCCAGATCGCCAAGCCCACTACCTAAATACCCACAATATCTTCGGGCCGGACCGGAACTCTGGTCAACGGCCTGCCGGTGGCCGCCCGAATGGCTGCAACCACCGCCGGTGTCGAACTGATGGTGGGTGGTTCTCCCACCCCTTTGGCGCCGAACGGCCCCCAGTGATCGGGTTCTTCGATAATGCGGGTCTCGACATCAGGGGCGTCCAGAAACGTCGGCAGCAGGTAGTCGGTGAACGTCGGGTTGAGTATCACTCCGTCGTCGATGACGAGTTCCTCCATGACGGCGAGCCCCACACCCTGGAGGATTCCTCCCTCCATCTGACCGACCACCGCATCCGGATTGAGAGCCTTCCCGACATCCTGAGCGGTGTCGACCTGGAGCACCCGCACCAGGCCGAGTTCCGGGTCCACGTCGACCACGGCGCGGTGGGCCGCCACAGCGAACCCGGCATGAACCGCGCCCTGACCGAACTCGTCCGGTTCCTCGGTGGGAGGATGTCGGAAACGCACTGTGTGCTCGATCGACCCGTCGGCGCATACTTCTGCCATGGTCGCCACCAGCTCATCGGCACGGCGCACGCCCTCATTGGTGAGTTCGTCGCCGTCGTATATGGCCAGGATCTCTTCGAGTAGACCGACGGCCGCGGCGTGAACGGCACCTCCGGTCATTTGGGTCTGGCGAGAAGCAGAGGTGGATCCGGCGGAACCGATCTGCGAAGTGTCATCCCAGATGACGGAAACTTGATCGACTCCGAGCACCGTTCGGGCGATCTGCTGACAGACGGTTACCAAGCCCTGTCCCACCTCTATTGCCGCGGTGTGCACCTCCACACCTGCCGACGTGAGTACCACCCGGGCGTCGGCGTAGTCGTCGAACGCCTCAGAGAACGCCAGATTCTTGATGCCGAAGGCGTAGCCGACCCCGCGGCGAACCGCCGCGGGTGGTGTGGTGAGTCCGGTGCCTCCGGGCAGACGTCGCGGATCGCTCCCCGCCGACTCGGCCGGCAGAGGAATCGATGCGAGGGCATCGAGGACCTCCAACGTCGGCAGTGATCCCTCGATCGTTTGGCCCGAGGTGTTCAGCGGGTCGCCGACGACCAGTGCGTTGCGCCTTCGAACCTCGAGCGGACCGATCCCGACGGCGTCGGCCAGCCGGTCCATCTGGCTCTCGTGAGCAAAGCAAGTCTGCACGACTCCGAATCCGCGCATGGCTCCTGCAGGCGGGTTGTTGGTTCTGACCACTGCCGCTTCGACGAAAACGTTGTCGCATCGGTAAGGACCCACAGCGAAATAGGTGGCGTTGGCGACGACGGCCGGGCTGGTGTGGGCATAGGCGCCTCCATCGAGCAGCAGCCTGGCGGTCACCTTGATGAGCCGGCCATCAGCGTCGGCTTCGTGGCGATACCACATGCGCGCCGCATGCCGCTTGACGTGGCCGGCGAAGGACTCCGTCCGGTTGTAAACCATCTTGACCGGTCGTCCCGTCCGCAGCGCCAGTAACGCGATGTGGATGTGCAGTGAAATGTCCTCGCGCGCCCCGAACGCCCCGCCGATACCCGCCGGGTGGCATCGCACCTGGTCATCGGCCATCCCCAGGCAGGCGACGATTTGCCGGTGGTCGACGTGGACCCACTGGCTGGTGATGTAGAGGTCGAGACCGCCCTGATCGTCCGGCATCGCCAGACCGGCCTCGGGGCCGAGCGGTGCTTGATCCTGAGTGGCAACTCGGTACACGCCCTCGATGACAATCGAGCCGACGGCCGCAGGATCTCCTCTTCGGATCTCCATCTCACGGAATACGTCGCCGGCGGCCGCTGCTTGCTCGGGATCGGTCACCGGCGGCAACTCTTCCCATTCGACGACGATCGCGTTGACGGCGAGCCGCGCCGTTTCTGGATCGTCTGCAGCCACCACTGCGACCGGCTCACCCCAATAGCGGGCCTCGCCGTCGCAAAACACCGGCTGGTCTTGATCCACCTGCCCAAAGGTGGCCAATCCCGGCACATCGTCCTGTGTCAATACGGCATGGACCCCGGGCATCGCCAACGCCGGAGCAGTGTCGAGTGCAACGAGTCGGGCTCGGGCGAAGGGGCTACGCAAGGTGGCTCCCCAGAGCATACGATCCGCCACCAGGTCCGATGCATATGCAAAGCCGCCGGTGACCTTGGG